>CAZMMN010000037.1:0-10212 GCA_964567405.1 uncultured Rickettsiaceae bacterium
AATGGAGATAAAAAGAGCACTGCTTGCTATAAAGATTGTAGCTGCTTAATCTTTTGAGCTAACCTACTAATTTTGCGAGAAGCAGTATTTAGCTTAATCACTTTCCTGCTAACTCCTTTCATGATTTCTGATTGAGCAGCAATAAAGGCGGTCTTTGCCAACTCACTTTTACCTTCATCAATAGCGTGAAGTACTTTTTTAATATAAGTCTTTATTCTACTATTTCTACTTTTATTGATTAAAGCCTTTTTTATATTTTGCCTTGCAGCCTTTTTTGCTGATGAATGATTAGCCATGCAATTATTATTTATTTAATTCTTCTTCTTCGTAAGCGTCAATTTTGTTAACTTGAGGAGTTAAACTACCTTTAGCGTTAATATCCCGATCTACAAACTCAATGTAAGCAAGCGGCGCCATATCACCATATCGAAAGCCAGCTTTAATAATCCTCGTATAACCACCAGCTCTTGCTAAATACCTATTACCAAGTACGCTAATGAGCTTTGCCACAGCTGCTTCATCTTTAATTTTAGCCAGCACCAATCTCCTAGAGACCAGAGTTGTACTCTTAGCTCTAGTGACTAAACGCTCTATATACGGTCTTAGCTCCTTAGCTTTAGGCAGAGTAGTCTTAATTTGCTCATTCATAACCAGAGCAACAGCCATATTAGCAAGCATTGCTTGCCTATGGCTACTTGTCCTATTAAGTTTTCTACCACTAATTTTATGTCGCATTGATTAAACATCCTAACTTTATAATTTTTCTCTGCTAGTGCTAGTAAGAATCCTCGTATTTTTTAGCTAGCTCTTCAATATTTTCTGGCGGCCACCCAGGCACCTCCATACCAAGCTTCAACCCTAGATTACTTAGCACTTCCTTAATTTCTACAAGCGATTTTCTACCAAAATTTTGGGTCTTCAGCATATGTTCTGAAGTTTTTTGCACTAAATCCCCAATATACACAATATTGTCATTCTTTAAGCAATTTTGCGATCTAACTGACAACTCGAGTTCATCTATTTTTTTAAGCAGCACTGGATTAAACTTTACATCTTCCAGCTTATCTTGATGAACTTCTTCCTCTTCTTCTAATTTTGCTAAGATTTGAAGTTGATTTTGTAATATCTTAGCCGCTATTGTACAAGCTTCATGTGGAGTAACGGAACCATTAGTTTCGACATTCATAACTAGCTTTTCATAATCAGTGACTTGCCCTATACGTTCATTCTCAACTATATACGTAACTTTTTTGATAGGGTTAAATATTGCATCAAGATAAATAATGCCAACCTGCGATTCCTTTTCTCTAGCGCTTGTAGCAGGCACATAGCCTTTGCCAGTTTCGCAAACTAATTCCATCTCTAACTTAGCTCCACTAGCCAAAGTACAAATCAGATGATGTGGGTTTAAAATTTCTACATCATGTCCAGTTTCAATCATTGAAGCTACGACACTACAAGGACCGGTAACATTTAATCTTACATTTTTTTTATTAGCTACATTCATTCTAATAGGCAAGGACTTAAGATTTAGGATAATATCCACTAAATCTTCCTTCACACCTGGTATAGAAGAAAATTCATGCACTATTCCTGGAACTCGAATAGAAGTCACAGCAGCTCCTCGCAATGATGAGAGCAAAATTCTCCTTAAAGCATTGCCTAAAGTAGTGCCCATCCCTCTTTCTAATGGCTTCAATATAACCTTAGCAGCGTTTGAAAGATTATCAGGAGTAGCATAAATAACTTTTGCAGGCTTAATTAATGAATTCCAGTTCTGACTCGACTTTTGACTCGACATAATAAATGGCAATATTTTTTATATTATTTCTATACTCTTCTTCTTTTAGGAGGACGACAACCATTGTGAGGCACTCCCGATACATCCATAATAAAGGTAACAATAAAATGTACAAATACTGCTCGCATTGCAGATTCTCGCTGAGTACCAGCTCCACAAACCCTTATTGAAACCGTCTTTAGACCATGTTCTTTAGCAATTTCAGCAGCTTTATCAACAGTAATTTGAGCAGCATAAGGAGTAGCTTTTTTAGCTCCTTTAAATCCATGCTGACCAGCTGATGAAGTAGCTAGTGTATTGCCTTGAACATCAGAAAGAGTAACAATTGTATTATTAAATGTACTCTTAATATGTACTATGCCAAGAGAAATATTTTTTGCTTTTTTCTTAACTTTATTATTACTATTTTTAGTAATACTCATCCTTTATTCACCATTAAACAATAAAAAGAGCTAGTAAGATTATAACTTATTTAGTGACTTTTTTCTTCCCAGCAATAGGAACAGCCTTACCCTTTCTTGTTCTTGCATTTGAGTGAGTGTTCTGTCCTCTAACTGGCAACTTTCTAATATGCCTAATTCCTTGGTAACATTTTATATCTTTTTTCTTCTTAATGTTAAGATTGACTTCACGTCTTAAGTCTCCCTCAACCTTATAACTCTTTCCAATAATATCTCGCAGCATAGCAAGCTCTTGATCATTAAGATCTTTTACTCTTTTGCTTGGACTTATGCTAGATTCTCCACATACTGCAGCAGCAGAGGTTAAACCTATCCCATGAATATAAGTTAAACTTATAATTAATCTTTTGTTGGTAGGAATATTAACGCCCGCAATCCGTGCCACAATCAGTCTCCTAAAATCTCATTACTATAAAATAGCATAATATAAAAATACTTACGCCTAGTCAAATCCTTTTTAAAGCTACTTCAATATCTATTGCAATATCTTGCATAGATTTGCTAGCATCAATTCGGTAAAAACCCCCTTTATCTTTATAATATTCGACTAAAGGATAAGTTTGGGCTTTATACTCGCTTATCCTTTTGCTTATAGTTTGCTCATTATCATCGTGCCTATAATCAAAATTTTTGGACTTACAAACATCACAAACATTCTCCACCTTAGTAGGCAGGTAATAGCTATTATAAATTTTACCGCATTCTGCGCAATTAAATCTGCCTAAAATTCTTTTATAAATTATCTGTTCGTCTAAATCAAAATATATAGTTTTAATAGGGTGATTATTAGCAACCTGTTCTAGAAATTTAGCTTGTTCTAAACTACGTGGGTATCCATCTAATAAATACCCATCTTTATATTCAGGTAGCATTAAATATCGCCCTATTATCGTATTAACTACCTCGCTTGGCACTAACCTACCGACAGATATATAACTATCAAGCAGTTTACCTTCTTCTCCCCCTGCCTCGGCTAACTGCCTAAAAACACTTCCTATACATAGATAAGGCAATTGTAGCTTTTTTGCTAAAAACTCCCCCTGAGTACCTTTTCCTGAACCAGGTAAGCCTAGGAGCACTAATATCATACCTCTCCTTTGTTGTAGCTGAACATTAAATTTTATTTATTTATTTTTTTACTTTTATTCTTTTTATTAGGCTTTCATATCTGCCACTAAATAAATAAGTTTGAATCTGAACAAACGTATCCATCACTACATTCACTACAATAAGAAAGCTAGTACCACCTAATGAAAATGAAATAGCATATTTATTCATTAGCATTTCTGGTACTACGCAAATCACACTAAGATATATGCCTCCTAAAACAGTGAGTCTAGCAAGCAAATAATCGAAATATTCGGCAGTATTTTTACCTGGGCGGCGCCCTGGTATGTAAGCCCCATATTTCCTTAAATTATTAGCCGTCTCTTCGGAGTTAAACACCACGGCAGTATAAAAAAAGCTAAAAAATATTATCAAGACCACATAAAGCAAGATATATAATGACCTACCATGCCCCAAATAAAGCGATAGCCATTCTACAATCCCAGACTGACTATGAGAAAAACTGCTAATAGTAGCAGGAAATAGTAAAATAGAACTAGCAAATATAGGAGGGATTACCCCAGCTGTGTTAAGCTTAAGCGGCATATGGGTAGAATCTCCTCCATAAATTTTATTGCCAACCTGTCTTTTTGGATACTGGACAATTACTCGGCGCTGAGCTTTCTCAAAGAAAATTATTATGGATATTAGTAAAACCACTCCCGCACAAACTAAAATTGCTACTATAGGAGACAAACTCCCCTTTCTAGATAATTCAAACGTGCTTATCACTGCACTAGGCACTCCGGAAACTATCCCAATAAAAATAATCAGCGATGATCCATTGCCTACTCCTCTGCTGCTAATCTGCTCGCCTAGCCACATTAGTAGCATAGTGCCTACAACTAAAGTTATAACAGTAGCAAACTTAAAAAATGCCCCCGGGATAATAACTACCGGTCCAGAAGTGGCGGTAATATTCTCTAAGCTAACGGCTACTCCATAAGCCTGAAAAGCAGCAAGAAAAACAGTCAGATAACGAGAGAGTTGATTAATCTTTTTTCTGCCTATTTCCCCTTCTTTCTTTAAAGCTTCCAAGGGCTTATAAGCCATTGACATTAGCTGAATTATAATTGAGGAGGTAATATAAGGAACAATAGCCAAAGCAAAAATAGACATCCTACCAAGCGAACCGCCAGAGAGCATATTAAACATCCCTAACAAGCCGGATTGATTTTGCTCAGCTACCTTGCTTAAAGCAATAGCATCCACTCCGGCTATGGGGATAAAAGAACCAATTCTGCAAACTACTAAAATTACTAAAGTGAAGATAATTCTGTTACTTAAATCATTATTAGATTTTTGAACAGCATAAGAACTCATTTTATAAAACCTGTCCGTTTGCTGCTTCTATCATCTTTTTCGCTGACTTAGAATAGCAATCAAACTTAACTGACACAGCAAGTTTAATGTCACTGCCTTTACCTAATAATTTGACTAGCAATAAAGAATGTTTGATCAAACCTTTCGATACTAAATAATCCTTAGTTATTATAGTAGATGCATCAATACTATCTTCTTTTGCTATCCTTTCAATATCTTCTATATTAATTACTTTATATTTAATAGAACTAGGACAGTTAAAGCCTCTTTTAGGCAATCTCTTTTTAAGAGGCGTTTGTCCACCTTCAAAACCCTTGATTGCGACGCCAGCCCTAGCTTTTTGACCCTTGACGCCCCTGCCCGCAGTTTTTCCTTTACCGCTTCCAATGCCGCGCCCTAATCTTTTGCCGGGTTTTTTAGCTCCAGGATTATTAACTAGTGTATTTAAATACATTTTTATACCTTAATTAAGGGTTTCTACTTTAATTAAATGAAATACTTTTTTTATCATGCCACGTACTGCTTGTGAATCCACTAAAATCGCGGTTCTATGCATTTTATTAAGACCTAGCCCAACCAATGTTTGCTCTTGATCGTATTTCCTTCCAATAGAGCTACCGATTTGAGTAAGTTTAATTTTTTTAGCAGGCGCTAATTTATTTGTTTCAATTGTTCTAGCCATATTTTTTTTCCTTGCCATAAATCACCACTTTGCTAAGTTATAATTAAAGAAATTGAGATAATTATTACTTAGCTTCCTTAAACTCTTCATTTAAATGCCGCTGCTTATCAGTCTTAACCTTAAGCCTTGGAACTGACAATTCGCTTATTTTTTTATCTCTTCTGTCTGCAATAGATTTTGGAGAAGACAGCTTCTGTAACGCATTAAAAGTTGCTGCAATCATTGCATACACATTATTAGAACCCAAGGACTTAGCCACAATATCATGCACTCCCAAACAATCAAAGATAGCACGCATTGGTCCCCCAGCAATCACCCCTTTACCAGCTTTTGCCCTTCTTAAAATGACTAAAGCTGCGCCGCTTTTCCCTATTACATCGTGGTGAATAGTGCGTTCTTGATATAAAGGTATCTTTATTAACTTTTTTCTGGCAGCTTGACTAGCTTTTACTCTAGCCTCTGCTACTTCTTTAGCTTTTCCATGAGCATAGCTTACTCTACCGCTTTTGTCGCCGGTAATTACACAAGCAGAAAAAGAAAATTTTCTTCCCCCTTTAACTACCTTTGTTACTCTGCCAACATGCACTAGAGTTTCAGTCAAAGACTCTTCATTAGGATTTTTTTTGGACTTCATTTGGACACTCAAAATAATATAATGTTTACGCTTATAATTTTAAGGCAAGTTAAAAAATTACTTTCTAAAGGCAATTGCCTTTTTAAAATTCTAATTCTTGCCTAGCAGCATCAGCAAGAGCTTTGATAACACCATGATACTTATACCCGCCCTTATCAAAAGCAACTTTTTCTATTCCTTTTTCCTTAGCTTTCTTACCTATTAATTCTCCTATTTTTGCTGCTGAATCTATATTACAATTAGATTTTTTCAGCTTCCTAACTTCTTTATTCAAAGTAGAAACTGCAACAACCGTAATAGAATTTTGATCATCTATCACCTGAGCGTATAAATGCTTATTAGACTTAAATACTGACAATCTGAGCCGCTCAGAAACCTTACGGAGTTTAGCTCTTATTCTATTTTTTCTAACTTCAAATCTAACTTTTACCGTTCGCATATTCTAACTCTTACCAATTAATTCTTCTTACCTTCTTTGCGCTCTATATATTGTCCCTTGCGTTTTATGCCTTTGCCTTTATAAGGTTCTGGAGGTCTTTGCTTAATAATCAGCGCTACAAATTGACCTAGTTCTTCCTTATCCGCACTTTCCAAGCTAATTAGATTTTGCTTAGCAGCATCTACTTTTATATTGCTCGGGATGTTAATTTTAGTATTATGGCTCTTGCCGAGCAGCAAGTTTAAATACGGAGCTTTAACGCTCGCTCTATACCCTACGCCAGTAATTTCTAGCTCGGTAACGAAGCCAGTAGCTACTCCTTTTACCATGTTATTTATTATGCTTCTAGTAGTACCCCACAAAGCCTTGGTATCATTGCTGTCAGATAGCGGTCTAACTATCAGCTTATTGCCTTGCAGCTCTATAGCAATATCTTCTGCAAACTTCTTTGATAATTGACCCTTTGGACCAGATACGCTAAAATTTAGCCCTTCAAGCTTTACTGCGACATTTTCTGGCACATCTACTGGTAACTTCCCTATACGCGACATTTTTACCTTAAATATTAAAATCTGACAAGTTATATATTATTTAATATTCATTAAAATACCTTACAAACTACTTCTCCACCAATATGGTAAGCATGCGCTTGCCTATCAGAAATCACCCCCTTCGAAGTGGATAAAATATGAATACCCATATTATTATAATATCCTTTTAGCTCACTAATAGGAGAATAAACTCTTTTTCCAGGACGCGACACCCTATGAATCTCAGATATAGCTGCGCTGCCTTTAGCAGAGTATTTGAGGTCAATTTCAATAAACCCTTTATTATCTTCGTAAATTACACTATAGCCGTTTATATAGCCTTCGGTCTTTAATACTTCTAGAACAGCACATTTCATGCGTGAATAAGCACATGAGGCGCTTAATAACTTACTCTTCTGAGCATTTCTAATTCTAGTTAGCATATCTGCTATATTATCTGTCATCGTCATATATTCTTACCCACTTTATATTCTTACCAACTTGCTTTAATTAAGCCCGGAAGCATGCCATTACTAGCAAGAGTTCTTAGCATATTTCTTGATAAGCCAAATCTTCTATAAACTCCTCTTGGTCTACCAGTTAATTCACATCTGTTTCTAATTCTACTAGCAGCAGAGTTCCTTGGCAATTTAGCAAGTTTCATAACCAACACAAACCTTTCCTCTAACGGCTTGGTTTTGTCATATATTTCCGCTTTTAAAGCTTTTCTTTTATTACGCAGGCTATTTGCTAATTTTCGCCTCTTATTATTTTTCTTAATCGAGCTTAATTTCGCCATAATTTGTTTTCTTTAAAAGTTTAATTATAGAATGGTAAGTTGAAGCTAGATAGCAAAAACTGCCCTTCTTCATTAGTTTTGGCGCTAGTAACAATAGTTATATCCATACCGCGCAACGTATCTATCTTATCATAATTTATCTCAGCAAACACTATCTGTTCCTTAATTCCAAAAGTAAAGTTGCCTCTTCCATCGAAACTAGCGCTGGAAAAGCCCCTAAACCCTTTAACCCGAGGCAGCGCAATCATCACCAATCTCTCTAAAAAATCATACATTCTTTCTTTTCTTAAAGTAACTTTACAACCAATTTTCATTCCTTCCCTTAGCTTGAAAGTAGCAATGGACTTCTTAGTAGTAGTTACTAGTGGCTTTTGCCCAGAAATTAAAGTTAGATCACTTACAGCATTATTAATGGCTTTAGAATCTGATACTGCTTCTCCTACTCCCATGTTTATAACAATCTTAGTAATTTTAGGCAGCTCATGCGCATTTTTATAATTAAACTTCTCTTGCAAGCCTTTTTTTATAACTTGAGAGTATAGTTCTTTAAATCTCATTTCCATTACTTACCCTCTCCACCTATAACTTCGCCAGATTTTTTAGCTACTCTAACTTTATGCCCATCATTTAAAGTCTTAATAGCAATTTTAGTGGCTTGCCCACTTTTAGGATCAACATGGGCAATGTTAGACACATGAATAGACAGCTCCTTTTGGATTATTCCTCCATCGCTTACTTTAGTGGGCTTGGTATGTTTCCAAGCAACATTTATCCCGGAAACTACTACTCTATTTTTCTCAGGAAAAACTTTAAGTATTTTTCCTTTTTTCCCTTTATCTTTACCAGTAACAACAACTACCTGGTCACCCTTTTTTACCTTTAGCTTAATCATTATAATACCTCATCTGCCAAGGATATGACTTTTATGAATTTTTTTGCCCGCAACTCCCTAGGAACTGGACCAAATATGCGAGTAGCAACCAGCTCGCCTTGTTTGTCTAACAGCACTACTGCATTAGAATCAAAAGTAATAGTACTACCATCTAGACGCCTTGCACCATATTTTGTTCTAATTATCAAAGCCCGGTATACTTCACCTTTTTTAACTTTGCTATTTGGCAAAGCATCTTTTACGGAAACTACTATTATATCACCAAGTCCTGCTATCATGTGATGTGAACCACCTAATACCTTAATGCACATAACCCTTTTAGCACCAGAGTTATCTGCAACATTTAAATTACTTTGCATTTGAATCATATAGTTATTTCGCCTAAGTTAAATGGTTCCCGTTCACAGTTTTATTTTAATTTAAGTATAGCAGTATATAATATTTAGTTGCTATATATTAGTTTGAGCAATATCTGCTGTTCCTTCTAGCACTATCCAGGATTTTGTTTTTGAGATAGGGCGGCTTTCTATAATCCTTACCTCATCTCCTTCTTTGTAGTTATTCAACGGCGAGTGAGCAGCATATTTTTTAAAAACTCTAATAGTTTTTCTATAAATAGGGTGCTTAAACCGCCGCTCTACTTTAACGGTAATAGTTTTATCATTTTTAGCGCTTACTACAACCCCTTGAAGTATTCTTTTTGGCATCTTATCCTTTTATCTTTAATCTGCGTGCTATTTCTGTCTTTACTCGCGCTACATTCTTTCTAACAAGGCAAAAACGACTAAAGTTTTTTAATTCGCCTGCTACTTGCTGGAATCTTAAATTAAACAATTCTTTTTTTAATAAAAATAATTCGTTTTTAAGCTCGCTTATACTTTTTCCTTGTAGTTCTGTAGTTTTTAATTTTGAGTTACTCATAACGTCTTACTATTTTAGTTCTTACTGGCAGTTTAGCGCTTGCAAGTTCTAGCGATCTAATTGCAACTTCTTCTGAAACTCCTTCTACTTCAAACATTATTCTCCCCGGTGACACTCTAACAACAAAAAATTCAGGAGAGCCTTTACCTTTTCCCATCCTAACCTCAGCAGGCTTTTTAGAAACAGGAATGTCGGGAAATATCTTAATCCACAGTTTTCCCTGCCTTTTCATCTGGCGCACCGCAGCTTTTCTTGCTGCCTCAATTTGTCTCGCTGTTACCCTAAGACCATCTAAAGACTTTAATCCGAATGAACCAAAAGCAAGCATAGTTCCTGCCTTAGCTGTAGAGGAAACGCGCCCTTTATGCGCTTTCCTAAATTTTTGTTTTTTTGGAGCTAACATTGCTTTGTTTCTAACTATTTTATGTTAATATTTCTTTTCTTAGCTTCTTGGCGATAATTTTCTCACCCTTATTCACCCACACTTTTACGCCGATTATTCCATAAGTCGTCTTCGCTTCAGCTAAAGCGTAATCTATGTCTGCTCGTAAGGTATGTAGAGGCACTTTACCTTCACGATACCACTCAGTTCTAGCAATCTCTGCTCCAGCAAGACGTCCAGA
>CAZMMN010000038.1:0-10171 GCA_964567405.1 uncultured Rickettsiaceae bacterium
TTGCCTGCTATAGCCAAGGTAAGGTATTACTGTTATAATTTGCTTAGCACCCGCGCGCTTTACTGTGTCTACCATTAATAGAAGTTCCATAAGATTATCGTTAACAGGCGCACAGATAGATTTGATTAGCACGATATCTTGATTATCTGGATTCTCAGAAATTTGTACTCTTAGCTCTCCATCTTCGAAGTTAGCTATATTTGCTTCTATATATTCAGAAGCGAGGGAGTTGCTTAAGCTTTTTGCCAGCTTTTGATTACTGCTACCGGCACCTGCTAAAATTTTCATTGCCTCTAAAATAGTTTCTTTATTTCTTTATTTATATTGTATCTTGCCTAGTCAAATTTTTCACTCTACAATTATTAGTATAAGAATGCAATAAGCGCTAAATCAAGAATTAATAGCTTGAGAAAATGAAGTTAGACAATAAGTTAGTAGTGTTTGCGTTACTATGTCAATTGGCACTAAGCTGGCATTGCTATGCAGAATCAGGTAAACTAAAATTCAAAAACCTTAACTCTCTGGATATTCCAAGCGAGGTAGAATTCTTTGATGAGGAAGGCAATAAGAAATTTTTGGAACAATTTGATAATAAAACTATATTACTCGTCTTTTGGGCTACTTGGTGCTCCGCTTGCGTAAAAGAAATGCCCGAGCTAGATATGCTGCAAAAAGACTTTAGAAAGCTACCATTTGAAGTAATAGCAGTATCAGAAGATTTTCAAGGAATAGGAGCAGTGCAAAAATATTTTAAAGCTCAACAGATTAGGTATTTAAAAATGTATCATGATTATCAGAATAAGCTTTTTAAAGCTTTTTCAGTAGTTGGACTACCTACTAGCTTTCTTATTAACCATGACGGTAAGATAATGTTAGTGTTTAGCGGGGAAATTAATTGGTATGATGAAGAAATTAGACAAACTCTTCTTTCTTATATCCCAGGTAACTACCCAGCCCCGCGAAACAGTTATCAGCCTCAGGCAATAACCCACCTTCCTCAAAACGCCAAGAACAAAGACGACAGCGAAGCAAAGCAAGGTGATGCCAACAACACCGAACAATCTGATAACGCGGTAGATTCCAACTCGCAAATATTACCCAAAAATAATTTAAAAAATAATGAACAAAATAAGAAAGATGAATAGCAGTAAGTCAACTTCAGTGGTTCAACCCGACTGCAGTAGTTTATTAAATAGGTCAGCAATGAAAAAATTAGAGCAATTATTTGGCTGGTTATTTTGCTTAAAAAACTCAAAGCCAGTTATAGCAGTTATAAGATTAAGTGGAGTTATTGGTAAAGTTAGTAATTATCGCTCTGGACTATGCTTTGAGGGAGTGAATGAACAAATAGAGAAAGCTTTTAAAATTAAGGGATTGAGCGCCGTATGCTTAATCATCAACTCACCTGGCGGATCTCCTGTCCAATCAGAACTAATAGCAACAAGAATTATAAAATTAGCAAAAGAGAAAGAAACGCCGGTATATAGCTTTGTTGAAGATGTAGCTGCTTCGGGCGGTTACTGGTTAGCTTGCGCAGGAGATGAAATATATGCTTCTAAGAGTTCTATCATTGGCAGTATAGGAGTGGTTTCTAGCGGTTTTGGTTTTCACCATGCCCTTAATAAGCTTGGAGTTGAAAGGCGAATTTATGCGGAAGGCAAAAATAAATCTATTCTTGATCCATTTCAGCCTGCCAGCGAAGAGGATGTTAAGATTATTAAAAATATCCAAAAACAAATTCATCTTAATTTTATTGAATATGTAAAAAATCGTCGTGGTTCACGTCTTTCTCAAACTGATGAAATTTTATTTAACGGTGAATTTTGGGCGGGCAGATCAGCAACGGATTTTGGCTTGATAGATGGTATTAATGACATGTATAGTTTTATTAAACAAAAGTTTGGCGAACAAGTAAAAATTGTTTATGTCGCTAGCAAGCAATCTTGGCTAAAGAAAAAATTTGGTATAGCAAATAAGAATTTAACCGATGACTTAGTTAATAACATAGTCGATTGCTTAGAGCATAGAATAATTAATAGCAAATTTAATTTTGAGTAGCAGAAAGTTGAGTTTGCATTTCTTCAATTTTAATCCATTCCTCCAATAAATTATCGCGCTGTGTTTTATAATTTTCAAGCTGCTTAGTATGATTAATAAAAGCTTGCGGGTTTTTTAGGTATAAATCGCTGCTAGATAACTGGGTTTCTAAATCTTGAATTTTTGCCTCTAGCTGTTCTATTTCCTGTGGTAAACTCTCTAGGAGGCGTTGATATTTGTAAGACAATTTATTAGAAGAATTGCTAATTGGCAAAGCAACCGGAGTTATTTTCTCTATCTTTTTATTAATCTTTTCGGGAATTTTAGTGAGGAGATTTTGATAATCTTGATATCCGCCTACTATATCTATAATATTATCTGCGACAAAAATTAAGCTGCGTGTAACCAACCTGTCTAAAAAATCTCGGTCATGACTAACAATTATTAAGGTACCCGTAAAGTCTGCTAAAATCTCTATCAGCACTTCTAAACTGTCCATATCTAAATCATTAGTGGGTTCATCAAGGATTAGCAGATTGCCAGGTTGTATTAGCATTTTAGCAAGCAGAAGTCTGCTTAATTCTCCTCCAGAAAGAGTGGACACTCTGGCATCCACGATTTTTGGATCAAACATAAATTTCTTTAAGTACGCAGCCACATGCAGTGGTCTCTTTGGCAAAAACACATGATCCCCACCGCTAGGGCATAAAATTTGCTGAATAGTACTAGAGGAGTTAATAGGGGTTTTATTTTGCTCTAGATAGGAAATAGTTAGCTCCGCCCCATGTCTTATTTTCCCTTGGGAAGGAGCAAGTTGTTTAGAAAGCAATTTTAAAAAGGTAGACTTCCCTACTCCATTTGGTCCTATTATCCCTATTTTTTCTCCTTTTTGCACTTGTAGGCTAAAATTGCGAATAACATCCTTATTATTATAAGCAAAACTAATATTAACGGCTTCAATAATAAATTTTGTTTCCTTACTTTCTTCTAGCTGAGGTATTTGAATTTTTTGTTGTCTAGTGTGTAGCCGTGTAGAATGTTGTTGCAGTGTTTGCCTTAGCTTTATAAGATCTTCCAATCTTTTCTGATTTCTTTTGCGTCTAGCGCTGAGACCGCCATGTAGCCACTCATCTTCACATTCTAACTTTTTGTTAAGCTTTCTAAGAGCAGTCTCTTCTTGCTTTAGAAGAACATCTTGCCATTCATTAAAAAATTTAAACCCCTTGTCTGACTTTCTCAGCTCTCCTCTATCGAGCCACCAAATTTTATTAGTAACATTAGAAAGGAAAGCTCGATCATGGCTAATGCAAATAATTGTCTTTTTGTAAGATTGCACAAACTCTTCTAGCCATTCAATCGTTGCTATATCAAGATGATTAGTAGGCTCATCCAATAATAATATATCAGGTTCCATTACCAGCGATTTAGCAAGGTAAGCCCTGCGGATTTGACCGCCTGAGCAGCTTGTTAGGTTTAAGTTGCCATCAAGCTTTAATTTTTCTAAAATAATGTCGATATGGTGCTTGTCAGGCTTATTGTTAGGGTGACAGAGGATAAAATCATAGATATTTAAGGGAATGTTGCTTTGAATATCCTGCTTTAAGTAAGATATTTGCTGACCAGGAGTCTTAAAAATTTCACCGTTATCTAGCTCATATTCGCCGCTAATCACTTTCATTAAAGTAGATTTACCGCAACCATTTTTACCAATTAGACAAATCTTATCTTCAGGATAAAGGTAAAACTCAATTGCCGATAGTATAGTTTTATTGGCAAAGCTTAAATTGCCTTGCTTGATATAATAGATAGGGGTAGCCATAGGTTATAAAGATTGTCTAAGAAATTTTTAAAATTTTCTCTATAATAAATCACCTATTAATTATACTCAATAAACTTTGTAATTAAGTGTATGAGCAAGTTAACTCAGCAAAAAGAGTTAAAGCAAACTCTTCAGATGAACACTATGATGCAGCAAAGCATCAAAATGTTGCAAATGTCCAGTGTAGAATTACAGTCATTTGCCGCTCAAGAGTTAGCAAAGAATCCTTTTCTGGAGGATTGCAGCTTAACAGCGGAAGATTATACCCCTAAAGAGCAAATGCCGCTAAAAAGGCTTAGTGCTTCGTCAGTTTCGCGCAATACTGTAGATAATAGCTTTTTTGCTAATATTGCGGCGGAAAAAACTCTTCGCTCTCATCTCGAGGAGCAAATAAATATTGAAATTCCCAGTAGCACAAGAAGAATGATAGCTTATTATCTGCTAGATTACTTGCAAAGCAATGGTTATTTAAGTTTTGACATTAACGAAGCAGCTATTAACCTTCAATGCAGCAGAGGGCTTATCAGCGCAGTGCTGGCTTCTTTACAAAAGTTAGATCCTCCCGGAATTTTTGCTAGGAATGTAAAAGAATGCTTAAAAATTCAGTTGGAGGATAAAGGAATAAACGATAAACGCTTACTAATACTGGTGGATAATCTTGAGCTGCTAGCAAATGGAGATCTTAAAAAACTGATGAAAATTTGCCACGCTAATCAGGAACAATTAAAGAAACTAATTGCAGAGATAAAAAAGCTAAACCCTAAACCAGCTAACGGATTTTTAGATAGTGAAACCCAATTTAAGATTCCCGATGTGATTCTGACTATTGAGAGAGAACAAGCCAAGCTAGAAATAAATCCAGAAGCAATGCCAAATTTGAGACTAAACCATGAATATTACTTAGATTTAAAGCCAACTATTAAAGGTAAAGCGGATAAAGAATTTGCTAAGAAAGAATTAGAGGCAGCAAATAGTATAATCCGCGCTATCGATCAAAGAGCTAGAACTATTTTGCAAGTGGCAGTAGCTATCGTAGAAGAACAAATTGATTTTTTTAAACGGGGAGTGATGTATTTAAAACCTCTTACCTTAAGCAGAATAGCTGAAATTACTCAATTCAATGAGAGCACAATTAGTCGCTCTACTGCTAATAAGTACTTGGTCGCTCCTAGCGGAATTTATGAGCTAAAATATTTCTTTTCTTCTTCTCTTAACAATGCTAAGAACTCTACCAGCGACGTTTCCAGCACTAAAGCAAAAGAATTAATAAAACAAATGATTTTTGAAGAACAGGCTGACAATATTTTATCCGATGAAGAAATAGCAGCGGAGCTAAAAAAATTCCATATCGATGTAGCGCGGCGTACTATTGCTAAATATCGGGAAGCTCTTGGTCTGCCTACCTCAGCAGTTAGAAAGAGGCAAAAGCATATGGCGTGGAACGCATAAGCGCTGATGATTAACTAATAAAACCAAAAAGCTCTTTTACTTCCTTAATAGTTACACTAGCTTTGGACTGGGCTTTTTCAGCGCCATCCCTCAACATCTCACATAAATAGTCTTGGTCTTTTATAAGATGATTATACTTCTCAGTAATTGGGCGTAAGCTAGCAATAATAATCTCTGCTAAGTCGTTTTTAAACTTAGCCAATCCCTTTCCTTGATACTCATTAATAATCTGTGCAATATTTTTGTTAGTAAAACTTGAGTAAATATTTACCAAGTTGCCTATTTCCGGTCTTTCTTTAGGCTGATAGCTAATTTCAGGGATATTATCGGTTTTCGCCTTTTTGATTTTTTGGCATATTTCATCCGCACCATCAGTTAAATTTATGCGGGTGAAGGGAGATGGATCAGACTTACTCATTTTTTTCGTACCATCCCGCAGACTCATTATCCTAACTGCTGGACCGCTAATTAGAGGCTCGGGCAAGTTAAAGACTTGGCGGTCAAACTTTCTGTTAATAACGCCGGCAATATCCCTGGTAAGCTCAAGATGCTGCTTTTGATCTTCCCCTACTGGCACTATATCTGCTTTATAAAGCAGGATGTCAGCTGCCATTAATATCGGATAGGAAAGCAGTCCAAAGGAGGCGTTATCTTGCTTTTTGCCAGCTTTATCCTTAAACTGAGTCATACGTTTTAGCCAACCAAGAGGTGTGATGCAATTGAGAAGCCATGCCATTTCACTATGTTCTTTCACCATGCTTTGAGCAAATATTGTTATTTTGGAGGGCGAGAGACCAGCAGCAAGGTAAATAGCAGCTGTGTTTAATATGGAATCACGTAGCTCTTCTGGACGGCGTTCAATGGTAATCGCATGTAAATCGGCTAAAAAGAAAAAAGACTCATAATCATCTTGCATCTTAACCCAGTTAATGATAGAGCCTAAGTAATTCCCAATATGCAAGACACCGGTTGCTTGAGTCCCAGAAACAATAATTTTTTTCATAAATCTTTTATTTGGCATTTCATTTGCTTAATAAAGATTATATAAGTATATTCATTGTTATTAAAGTCTTAGCAAAATATTTTTTCAGTCACAATCATAAAAAGAAGATTGTAGAATTTTTATTTGCTGTCATATAATATTTAATTATTGAATAACTTAAATATATTTTTATGTTGTGGAATCTCAGAGTATTGCTTTTTTATTTAGCAGCTAGCGTTCTTTGCATATTATGTTTCTTGCTTTCTTATATTTCTATTAAGATTTTTAAGATTAGCTATCGTTTAAAGTATAAAATTGCGGTGGCTTTTTCCTATGCTTTTATTTGGCTGGCTAAGCATATTTGTGGGTTAAAATATCAAATATCGGGGCTGGAAAAGTTGCCACCAGGTCCTTGCATTGTCCTTGCTAATCATCAATCATTTTGGGACAATGTCTTTATGCAGCTAGTGATCCCTGAACATTCTTGGATCATAAAGAAAGAATTATTTAATATACCATTTTTTGGCTGGGGATTGAAAATGGTCGAGCCAGTCGCCGTAGACCGCACCGATAATATTTCAGTAAAGCAAATTTTACGAGAAGGACAAAAAAAATTGCAAAGCGGTTTGTGGTTAGTGGTATTTCCTGAATCTACTAGGCTAAGACCGGATCAAACAACCAAGTTTAAGCCTAGTGCAATTAAATTAGCGACACTTGCTAAAGTGCCTGTAGTGTTGATGGCACATAATGCAGGGGTATTTTGGCCCAAGGGCTTTTGGATTAAGCAACCTGGCACTATTCAAGTAAAAATTATTGATGTAATTAGCAAAGAAGATATAGAAAAACTTGATGTGGATGTAAGAATGCTAACAGAACAAGTGCAAGAATTAATTAACGCTGAAAAGCAAGTGTTGTTCGAGCAGGCTGTCAATATAAACGCTCTAATTCCGGGTTAACTAAATGACAGAAAATATAGAGAACTTGAAAAATTTTATTTGTAGTTGTTTAGAAGATAAAAAAGCAGAAAATATAACTATAATAAATAACCCTACCGATAATGTCGTAGCTCATTATATGATTTTAGCTAATGGGCGCTCAGTAAAAAATATTCGTGCCATTGCGGAATATATATCTTTAGAAATAAAGCATAAAACTAACTTTAGAGTTAATATCGAAGGTTTTACCGCATCTAAGTGGGTTGTTATAGATGTTGGTCCAATATTAGTGCATATTTTTCATCCTGAGGCAAGGCAGCACTATAATATTGAAGAGCTTTGGCGATAAACCTACGCCCTTACCTAATTATTTTTACATAAAGTTATTTGTTATTTACTATTTATAGTTGTAGTTATATAAATCTTTATTAAGAAGTTTAGATATCAAATAATAACCCTTTAAAATTTATTTAGAGACTGCTAGTAAAGATGAAAGAAGAACATATACTGGGGAATATAGTAATTATAATTGCAGCAGCTGTTTTCGCAGTAGGGTTATTTAGGCAATTGCGGTTAAGCCCGGTGCTCGGATATTTAGTTGCGGGGGCAATTATTGGGGATAATGGGCTAAAAGTCGTTACTTACTCTCAAACCAAGCTGTTAGGAGAGTTTGGAGTTGTTTTTCTCTTATTTGCCATCGGTCTTGAATTATCTTTGGAACGACTAAAGGTAATGAGCAAATATGTTTTTGGGCTCGGTTCGTTACAAGTGCTAGCAACTTCTATAATCATTGCGGGAGCAGTAGCTTTATGGCAAAGCAGTAATGCAGCCATTATTATTGGCGGCGGACTTGCTCTTTCCTCTACCGCACTAGTGATGCAAATTATCGAGGAGACGCGCAATCAATCTACCCGTCTTGGGAGACTTTCGCTTGCCATACTGCTATTACAAGCTTTTGTGGTAGTCCCTTTATTAGTAATTGTGAATGTTCTTTCAAGCAACGGTTCTTCTTCAATATTAGTAGCAGTAGGGGCCGCAGTGTGGAAAGCTGTGCTCGCATTGTTAGCAATATTTTTTGTCGGCAGATTAATGCTTAGACCGTTATTTAAGCTAATTTCTACGGAGAGTAATTATAGTAATGAGCTTCCTATCGCTATTACCCTGCTAATAGTGCTTTCGGCTGCTTACAGCACTGAGTATTTCGGCTTGTCTCTAGCCTTAGGAGCTTTTGTGGCAGGGGTGTTAGTTGCTGAAACAGAGTTTAGAATACAAGCGGAAGAAAGCATATATCCATTTAAACATTTGCTGCTTGGCTTGTTTTTTATGACTGTAGGAATGAATATCGATGTAAAAGAAATATACAACCAAATTACTGCTATTGTTACTTTTTCAATAGTGTTAATTATAGTAAAAACTTTGATTATCGCTGCATTGTGTATTTTATTTGGCTTTAATAAACGAGTTTCCCTACAAGCTGGCTTGTTGCTTTCACAAGGAGGCGAGTTTGCTTTTATCTTATTTGACTTAGCTAAAAAATATAAAATCCTTGAGGAAGGTTCAGCTGATGTTTTATTGCTGGTTATAACTTGCACTATGGCACTCACTCCATTGCTTGCAGCACTAGGACGGAGAATCTCCGAAGAGAACAACGAAACCACTTCTCCTTACTTAAAAGCGCTTGAGCTAGATACTAGAGACCTAGTAAATCATGTTATTATTGCAGGCTGCAGTAAAGTTGGCAAGATGGCAGCCAGAGTATTAAGGGCAGAAGGGATAAATTATGTGGCGATCGATATTAACGGCGAAGTGGTTAAAGTGGAAAAGAAGAATGGGTTTTCAATCTTCGAGGGAGATATTTCAAAGATTGACATACTTAAAGCGATAGGAATAGATAGATCCTTAGCGGTAATACTGACTATGGGCAATGAAGTTACCGTAAAAAAATCTCTTAAGGCTATTTCGGCTAATTTCTCCAATATTGACATTATTGTAAGAGCCAAAAACTTTAAAAGAGCCAACGAATTTTATCGCGAAGGCGCAAGTACCGTTATATCAGAAGAGAACGAAACAGGGTTACAGTTGGGTGGTACTGTATTAAAAATAGTGGGAGTAAGCGATTATGAAATCAATCGCATCAAAGAACAATTTAGAATAAGCAATTACTCCCTAACTAAAGGGGAAGAAAGCTTAATTGAACCTGAAGAAAATGATTAGACCTCATAGCCGCTGGTTAACCCTATTGGCTGTTATGCTACTGCCCGCCTATGCTCAAGCAACAAAATTATCGGTTCCTAGGTTCGCTTCTATAAAGTCGAATGAAGTGAATGTACGGGCTGGTCCGGCTCATCAGTGCCCTATTGAGTGGGTGTTTGTCAAAAAAGGAGAGCCAGTTGAAATAATAGCCGAGTATGAACAATGGCGCCAAATCCAGGATATAAAAGGCGAAGGTGGATGGGTGCATTTAAGTCTGCTATCAAAAAAGAGATATGTAATCATCGTTAGCAAAGAGATAATTTCGTTAGTTAAATCGCCCGCCACTGCCGCTGACCAGGTTATAGTAAAGCTTAGCCCTCATGTTCGCTGCCAGTTAAAAAAATGCCAAGATAGTTGGTGTAAAGTGAAGTGCAAGAATTATGAAGGATGGCTAAAGAGAGAATATTTGTGGGGCGTGTATAAAGATGAGAAAATATAAATAATTAAACTCCCTATTATAGTGATTTAAAGAGTAAGACATGGAAGGTAGAAATATTAACAAGACAATCTCTTACCTACATGATTACCCTATCCCTAATTCTGATATTTGCTCAAGTATCAATATTTTTTCCATCCTGAGTTTTTCGCGAAAAGAACCAAGTTAAAATAACTCATGTTACGCATGGAGGTTGAAAAGAGTAGAGGTATAGTATAAATTTAGAGGTAAAATATAATAGAGTGGGAAGGATTGAAAGG
>CAZMMN010000039.1:0-5072 GCA_964567405.1 uncultured Rickettsiaceae bacterium
TCATCAAGCGGGGAAAAATGAGAAAATAAGAGCAGAAACAGCTATTCAAAACGCAGAAACGAAACACAATGAAGCAGTGGCTCTTCACAACAAACATGGCAAAGAAAACTACGAGGCTGCTTTAGTAAAATATAACGAAGCAATAAAGCTCAATCCAAGCGTAGCATGTTACCATAGCAACAAAGCTATAGCACTAAATAACCTAGGAAGACCGCAAGAAGCTTTAGAGGCTGCTAATGAAGCCCTAAAAATAGATAGTAACTACCAGGGTGCAAAAGAGGCAAAAACAAAAGCAGAGACAACTATTAAAAATGCAGAAACGAAACATAATGAAGCAAGTGAGTTGCATAACAAGCACGGCAAAGAAAACTACGAGGCTGCTTTAGTAAAGTTCAATGAAGCAATAAAGCTAAATCCAAGCGTAGCATGTTACCATAGCAATAAAGCTATAGCACTAAATAACCTAGGAAGACCGCAAGAAGCTTTAGAGGCTGCTAATGAAGCCCTAAAAATAGATAGTAACTACCAAAATGCGAAAGATGCAAAAATAAAAGCAGAGAAGACTATTTTATCCTCTGAGACACAAGATCTTTTAAAAAGCGGTAAGCTTGTAGAAGCAAGAGACAAATTCCAAGCAGCTTATGATCTATTAGATAGTAGTAATGAGGACTATAACAAACTTGCTAACTCCCGCGATGCGACGGCATTAGCAGTAGAAGCACAAAATCTTTTAAATAATGGTAAGTTCTCAGAAGCAAAAGATAAGTTCCAGGCTGCATACAATCTATCAAATGTTAGCGAGGTTAAAAGTCGCTTACTAAAATGTGAAACGGAAATCTATAACCCCTCTGGCTATAATGCTCAAGGATATAACAAGGAAGGGTACAACTCTGCAGGGTATAATGCTCAAGGCTACAACAAAGCAGGTTATAACAAGGATGGATACAACTCCTCTGGCTACAATGCTCATGGGTATAACAGAGAAGGATATAACTCTGTGGGGTATAATGCTCAAGGCTACAACAAAGCAGGTTACAACAAGGATGGATACAACTCCTCTGGCTACAATTCTCAAGGGTATAATAAAGAAGGGTACAACTCTGATGGGTATAATGCATCTGGATGTGATAAAGAAGGAAAAACAAAACAATGTAGGGAAGCTGAAGAAGAGCTAACAAATCTTGCTAAAAGGATCCATCAGGAAGGAATAGAAATATTTAAGTCAGCAAATATAACAAATGATTTAGACTCAGCTTTAGAAAAATACGAGCAAGCCGCTAATAAGTACGAGAAAGCCGCGCAGAAGAAAAACCTAGACATTATTTTAGGGTCTATACTAGAACTTGCATCCAAATGTATTGAAAGAGGAGGCTTAGATGAAGCTGAAGTAGCTATAAACATTGGTAAGAATCATTTTCGTAGCGAAAGCGCTAATAGTGCCTTTTCTGACCTGTTGGAACAAATAGAAAACTATTCAGAGGAATCATCAATAGATTATTATTCAATCGGTAAATCTCTTGTAGGTCAAGAATCTACCATTCAATTTTGTAGTGAGGTAATATAATGAAAGGAATCAATAATAATACACGTTCAGTAATAACACCAACTATAATTTCTTCTTCTAATTCTATTACTAGGGGGCGCCCTAGTAATACTGAGGTGGGTAGAGAGACTAGAAATATAGAAGATAAGTACGAACAAGCAAGGGAGAGCGCTTCTGTTTTATATTCGCGCCCTTTACCTCAGAAACAGATTGGGGATAGCGAAATTAAGAATAACTTAAAAGACCAAATTTCTCAAGAACACTCAATTTCCATGGTAGTACCACAGGAGCTACAGGTACCTATTAGATCAGATGGGGCATTAAAAAAGGTATTATCGACACTCACAAAGCTTATAAAGAATGATAGTAATTATAAGCTTGAAGAAGCGCACCAACTAAAGAATCTCACTGATACAGTAAATAAACAAAATATTAAAGAGGCTAATTTAAAAGAAGAAGTATTAAGCATGCTAACTATTTTTAAGAACCGAGGCAGCGTGTTGGAAGGTAGTATTAAAGATGCTATAGATACATACTGGAAGGAAGATAAAAATAGAAATAGGCATAAAGAAGAAATTGAAAAATTTAGTAAAGGTACTGAAACAACGGAGCTAAGAGGCGCAATTGAAAGCAGAAACAAACTTTTATCATACATAGCAAAGCTTGTACCAGAGAGCTTAAGCATTAAAGATATAGAAGAGTTCATTCAATTATTCGGCAGCGCTAGCGAATTAGAAAGACTATTAACAGATAAACAACGTAAAGAGGCGGAAACAAAAGATTTAAGGTTAGCTTTATATGGCCCTGATTCCGAGGAGACTGATTATCAAAATGCCTTTAATCAAAGAACTAATAGAAATTATCTTTATCAAGCCTTGGATATTGCTACAATTCAAAATGAACTAATGACTCCCTACCTTAATAATTTTATAATCCACGCGCCTATAGGGGATGGAGCTAAAGTAGAAGGAGCGTTAGCAGAGTTAATAAACTCTGTGGATAAAGATAAACCGACATTATGTGTTTATAATTTAGGTAATTATCATTGGGTTAGCTTTGCAGCCTTAAAGAAAGAAAGCGATACCATCATACTATACAAAGATTCTTTCGGAAAATATAACAACTCACTAAAGAAGAAAGTAGAAAGTATAAGTAGTAATAACGTTAGGTTTATTGTCAATAATAAGAAAGAGCAAAACTCTGGAGTGGATTGTGGCATCTTTGCTCTAAAAAATATAGAGATTATGGCTAAGGGTCTCATTGAAGACCAAGATAGATTTATTGAAAGTTTCCATGACTTTTCAGGTTTTTGTAGTTTAGAGGCAGCTGCAACACTTAGGAAGGAGGAGTTTGCTAACCAATATTTACTTGGGAAATGCAAGCAAATGCATAATCATACTCCTATTGTAGAAGCTAGTATAGAAGTTAGTGAATTGTTGAAGAATTTGTACGTAACTTATGATAATGCGGAGGAAGTTTGTAAATTAGTTAGACAGTCTAATCCGTATATAAAACTAGAAGGAGAAGGTAAATTAAAGGATTTGCCAAAAAAGAGCAAGGAAAAGTTAGAGCTAGTTGGCTCTCAGATAAATAATTTACAGAAAGATATTAGCACATTACAAAATAGGATAGAAAGCTTAAAAGCAATTAATATAGATGACTTAATTATCTTACTAGGAGAAAAATCAAAGGAGGAGCAAAACTATAAATTATCCTCAGAAAAAGCAATTGATAAGCTTATAGATATTGGTAAAAGTACAAGCAGCAAACAAGTTGCTCAAGCGGCGCTAAACATATTAAATTCTTGTGACAAGGGAATTTTAGCCAAGCATAAACAAATAGATGAAGCCTTTGCTAATGTTTTGCCAAGTATTCCTAATAATATGACAAATATTAGTATAGTTAAAAACTTAGCTGCCTCTTTATCATATCCTTCTACTCTACTTGAATTTATGCATAATGTTCTGCTAAAAAGTGAGGACACAGAAATAAAAAAAGAAGCATTAGAATCATTGCGGTCTTGCTTGCAAGGTTTCCCTGATAAGGTTGCTGACAAGGTGAAACGCACTATTTATCTAGAAGAAAATACAAGCAGCATAGAATCTAAACAATTATTAATTGCTGAATATAATGATAAGGCTATAGAGTTATTGAAGGAAATTGTCATTAAAAGAGAGGAATTGCCTAAATCATTCACTCAAAATTTTAAAGAACTCGTAAAATCTTTTAATTACGCGCAAGAAGAAGGCAGGAGTGAACTAACAAAAATTAGCAAGTTGTTAGTTAATGGAGGGTATATAAGCTTAAAAGACATTAACAATATAGCCCAGCTGCTAGACAAGGAGAATACGCGCATTGATATATTGGAAATAATTAAAAGCGACTTTGCCAATCAAGGTTTTATCGAGAAAGATGTTTTGGATAAAGTTAAAGAGCTTGCTGGCAACTTCAAAGAAGCCGCGGCTATAGTGGCTGCGGTAGAACGACGCTCTAATACACCGATAGGAATTTTATCAAACCCTAGAGAAAGCTTAGAGAAGAGAAAAAAAGCTCTTACTGAAATGCAGCAAGATAATAGCAGCCATCCTGTATATACAGCTAAAGTATTAGAGTCAATAATTAAATTTGAGGATGACCTAAGCGCTGAAGCATTTAAAGCCTTAGTGACCATATTGCCAGAAGATTATACTACAAAAGGTTTTCTATTGGATTTAAAGGGAATTACCGAGAATATTTATGATGCTGAGATAAAAGATATTTTAACTTTGGCAAAGAAAGATAAAACAGTCGATTTATCTTCTATTGGCGAGTTATTAATTAAAAGAATCTATAATAGTAATAGTGATAGAGAATTAGAAGAACTATTAGAAGAGCTAAAAGAAATATTAAACCTTAAGCAAGACTCACAGTTTATATTGCATAATTTAGAGTCCTTACTTTTCTTGGCTCATAAGACAGCTGATCCTAAGGTTAGGGAAAAAATTGTTGGAATCATAGAACGCAATGCAAATATTCAAGAAGAGATAGAAAAACATATTCCTATTGAAATAGGTGAAATATGGAACAAAATAAAAAAAGAGCGAGATGCAATAATACAAATAAATACTCAGTATTTAGATACGCTACAAGAAGATATAAGGAAAGGCTACATAATCACCAATGATATAGTTTCAAGATTGATTAATAGTCTTTCAGAAGAAGAATGCGCTCCCCATCATACTCAGGTAGCGGACATATTGCTCCAAATTGATTTATCTCAAGGTGTTGATAACAAGGAAGAAATATATAAAGCTGTAAATAATAAAACTGATTTAATAAAGTTACCAGGCATCGTAGGTTTAATAGCCAATGGTATAAATGAAGGAATACAAATTTCAGATAAGATAAAGTCAGGCTTACTAGCAATATTATCTGAAAATATTGATGATAAAGTTCTTAAACACAATCTAATGATTGCCTTCCAAGACCTAGCTGTGCAGGGCAATAAGTTAAGCTCTCAAGCATTAGAACAAATAAGCAAATACCTTGG
>CAZMMN010000039.1:5172-9792 GCA_964567405.1 uncultured Rickettsiaceae bacterium
ATATAGAGCAAAAAGAAAATTTTCTATCCTCTGAGATTAAAAATAATTCTACTCCTAAAGAATGGGCATATCAGTTAAACTATACAATTGCTTGTGATCTAGTAAAGCAAACATTCCCTACTAAAGATCCAAAAAATAATGTAGACAAACATCTACTAGAAAAACTGCAAACTAAAATAGGGAAATTACTTGATTCTAATTGGCGATTTGATTCAGTAAAGCAACTAACAAAAGTCATAAATAAAGACAATCTTCAAAACCTAGTGGATGCCTTAGATCCAATCTATGAATATAAACTACGAGAGTATGATACTGACGTAAATGGTAAAGAATTGCTGTCTATTTTCAAAGATAGTGAAGCTTCTGATACCCAGTTAGCTAAAAGAGTACATGATTTAGCAATTTTCCAAACGTTTCAAGGCAGTCATAATAAAGACCTAAAGCAGTTAAAAGATGAAATACTAGACCTAAATAAAAATTCCAAGGTTGCAATTCTAGAAAATGATAAATTTATAGACGATTACAACCAGGCTATTAATGCCTTCAACCAAAAATCTACCCTATGCTCTGATTTGGGCATTATTAAAAATTGGACAGCAGAAAACATAAAGTCCTGGGCTGTAAAAGTTAAAGCCGAGCCAAATAGCATTACACAATATGAAAAAATAGCAGTAGTTAAAAGAGCAGTGGAACTAACTAGTAAATTCCCTCCTAGAGAAGTGCAGATACTGTCGCTTCTCATAATGCTCAATCCGGAACAGGCTAAAAAAGGAAGACTAGTACAAGTTGATACTGGCGAAGGTAAAACCACCGTTGTAGCAATGCTTGCTGCTATCAAAGCTTTAGAAGGACATCAAGTTGATGTTATTACTAGTTCGTCTGAACTTGCTAGACCCCAATCTGAACAGCAAAGTAAGTTTTTTGAAAAATTTGGTTTAAAGACTGCTCATAATGGTAAAGACAGTACAAATATAAAAGAGAGATATAAAGCCGATATTGTGTACGGAGCAGCAGCGGATTTTCAAGGAGATATTTTAAGAGATGAATATAATAAGCTTGGTACGCGTAGTGGAAGAAAATGTGATGTTGCCATAGTTGATGAAGTGGATTCTATGTTAATTGATGGAAAAAACCATATAGTAATGCTTTCTACCCCTATGCCAGCAATGGATCACTTAGAGCCGCTTTTAGCAGCAATTTGGATGCAAATAAGAGAAATGGCTAAATCAATCAAGACAATAGATGATCAAGCTTATTTTATAGAACAACAATCTATACTAGATGATGAGGGCAAAGCGAAAGAGGAAATGGTAGAACTAGCCTATCCTATCGAATGTACGAAAGAACAATTTATTAAAGATGCTGCTGAGAAGCATGTTAGAAAAATGCTTAGAGATATAGATGGACTGTCAGGAGAGGATAAGACAATCCCAGCTGAGTATCCTGAGATTAAGATACCGAACCATTTGAGAGAGTTTGTAACAAGAGTGCAACTGCCAAAATGGATAGATAGCGCTATTCATGCTATGTATAGATGTGAAATTAATCAAGACTATATCATTAAGGATGGCAAAATTGCGCCGGTGGATGCAAGCAACACGGGAGTAGTGCAACAGAATATGCATTGGAGCAATGGAGTGCATCAATTTCTGCAAATTAAGCATGGAGCTAAAATAACTGCTGAGAGTTTAACTACTAACTTTATTTCCAATGTAACCTTCTTTAAGCGTTATGGCAATAACCTTTATGGCTCAACAGGAACGCTAGGCAGTGATAAAGCCCGCGAGCTACTAGATAAAACCTATGAGGTAGATAGCGTTATTATCCCATCATTTAGACAAAAACAGTACCAAGAATTAACCCCGATAATTACTAACAGTGAAAGTGATTGGTATGAAAATATAGTAGAGAGCTGTATTAGTAAACTTAAAAATGGTAGAGGGGCGCTAGTTATCACTAAGTATATAAAACAGGTTGATGAGATAAAAAGTAGACTTATTGCTGCAGGATACGACGAAAATAAGATAAAAATATATAAAACCGAAGCTGATTCTAAAGTCATAGAAGGAGAACTGCAATCTGGCGAGGTAATCATAGCCACTAACATCGCCGGTAGAGGCACAGATATTAAACCGTCCGATCAAATTGAGAAGAATGGAGGGCTGCACGTATGTGTCACCTTTATGCCTCCTAATGAAAGAGTAGAAAAGCAAAATGTTGGCAGAACCGCTAGAACGGGGAACAAGGGGACTGGACAGTTTGTGCTGCTAGAGAAAACAATTGCTGACATTGAGAAGCTAAAAATAACCAGGAATAAGAGTGAAGAAGACAGTCTTAAAAAAGCAAAGGCAGAAATAGAAAAAGTAACTGCTAAAGACGCAATTTTTACAGAATTTTGTAAGCTTCTTAATGAGTTTGGTGATCAAGAAATACCAAGCGTTAAAATGCAAGTCAGAGCAGTTGAGGAAAGATTTGGCATATGGTTGAAGATGAAAGAAGCAGAAATGACCAAAAAAACCGAAGCTCAGATGTTGGAAAATTTTGATCAAGAATTTAAACAACAGATTTTACGCGATAAAGAGAATGATAAGCTAATTAAAAATCCATATTTTTATATATTAAATGGCAATAATCTTCTTAAGGAAAAGAAAAACAAGGAGGCTATAGAGCAATTTAATAAAGCGATAGGATTAGACGAGCACTTTGCTGCAAATGCTTATTATAATAGGGGATACGCTAGAATAGCTGAATATGGCAATGCTAAGCAAGATGAGTATGACGCCAATATACCATTAGCTATTAAAGATTTTCAGGAAGCAAAGAGGATAATAGAGGAAAACCTAGAACCGATGTTGCATATTATTCAGAAAGCATCAGATGCTGAAGCTTTGTCAGAGCAGGTGCAGCATAAGATAACTCTCTTTGGAGTGCAAAAAAATGCAATAGAGACAGCTATAGGAACTGGGTCGGGAAGCGTTAATAAAGAAATAGAGGAGCTAAAAAAACAAAAAAAGTTGCCAGGAATAGAGCAAAAAAATATAGAGGCAATTAATAAACAAATAACACACTTAAAAGAAAATAAAGAGTCAAGGGAAAAAGGAGTTATCGGGCAAGCAAAAAGCAAAAACAGAGGAATGGAGATTGAACTAATTGAGATAGAAAAATCACTGCCTGAAGACCAAGATGCAAATTTATACACAGAGGAAATCAATGAATATAGAAGCAATGGATTTAGGGGCGGTTTTCAGGTTACTGAAATAAAGCCGATAGATTGGGCAGCAGTTATTGGAGTGGCGCTGATAGGGTTAGCTCAGCTAATAGGAGGAGCAGCGCTGACTGTATTTACTTGCGGGGCTGGTAGTTCTATTGGGATGGGGTTAATGTCCGAAGGAGTAGGCGACCTTATCTCTGCCGTAAAGGAGGGCATCATTAATAGGGACTTTAGCTGGGAATCATGGGGAATACAGAAAGCTATAAGTCTCACTGTATCTATTGTTTGTGCTGGTCTTGGAGCTATTAAAGATGCAGCTAAAACTGCTGTTGCCGGATTTAAGGCAGCAGCAGGGGCAATTAAAACAGGAGTTACAACAACAGTAAAAGCAGGATGGAAAATTGCTGCTAAAGCTATAGGCACGAGCTTGGCTAAAGGTGTGGCTAAGCAGTTAGTAACTGATCTTGTAGACTATGGAGTAGATAAGGCATTGATGCCGAACATTAAAGCAGAGGTGATGAAAAAGATTGAGGGACCTATACAAAATGCATTGTTAAATAACGATAATGTCAGAAAAATGTTAGAACTAGATGGCAAAAATAGAAATAACTACTATCAAAGCTTAATTAAAGCTAAGGCTATGGAGTTGTTAAATCCTCAAAATGATCAGGGACATGCGCTACTTACCATAACTAAGGGAATAGCAAAAGGTATAGCTGAGAATAAAGTAAAGGGTTTATCTGCTGCCCTACAAATTAAAGAGGCAATCGAAGCATTAGATGAACTAGATAAATTTGTGCCTACTTTTATAAGCAATTTGACTAACTCAGTAGATGAAATAGCCAAGGATAAAAAAATAGAGGAAGAGCTAGAAAAATTGAGTAAAAAAGAGTTAGGTACACAAAAAACAGACCAGGCACAACAAATAAATACAAGAGAGGAAAACAGTTATAATACTAGCGCTATATCTCACTACATTCCAGAAAAAGAAGGTGATATAGAAGATCGCATTGGTCAAACTCAAGATGAAGAGAAAGTACAGCTAGCAAGAAATAGTAAATCCCCAGAGGTGCTAATTAAAGGTTTAGCAACTAATGTGTCGGGAAGTATGTGTAACATTATACAGGGTAAGTTAATTACTCCCGTAACTCACGCAGGTGTTAATTACGGTATGAGTAAATTAACTGCAGGATTAGATAGAAGCTTACAAGACACTATAGGAAATTATCAAGCTGAAAGAAGGGTAGAGTTTTTCCAGAATGGAGATAAGAATAACAGGATAGGAAAAGAGTTTAAGCAAGGCATCCATGATAATAAAGCGGTAAACAAAGCAAATGACATGATAAATGAGCTCAAAAACGGAGGAGAAGCAGGGCTTCCTCACTTAGGAGCATTGAGTGAGGAGGTTG
>CAZMMN010000040.1:0-7824 GCA_964567405.1 uncultured Rickettsiaceae bacterium
CACTAAATTCAACCTTACCACACTAACTTCTCTCTAAAACTGCGGAAGTCGGGAGTATGCAACCATTTAAAAGATATTGCTTTTGCACAGAAAATGGTTAGTAATTAGTCGTTACTGACCAAACACTAACCCAACCACCTAGCACGATAATAAACATACTATCATCTTCCCAATGATTCTGGTGTTTGGGTGGTTGATTGGCGTGTCAGTTTATCTACATTATAATCCTGCTTTTTTTCATCAGGTATTTTAACATTATTACGCATGATTTCTACCGCCTCTTTAAGTTCCTGCTGATCATGTTCAGTAGTTTGTAGAGGCGGCTTTTTAATATCTTCTTCTAGAGATGATGGAGTCTTGCTACTTCCTATCCCGAGCTTATTCTTAATAATGCTAACTCCAGCTTTTACCGCTAGTGTCCGTACTTCTTTATCTGTAGCTATTAATTTGATAGCTTGCTTTATAAGCGTAGAATAATCACCTTTAGTATATGACTCAGCTATCTCCATAACTTGCGGTAAGTGATTTGCGGTGGCTTGCAGCAGTTCTTTTCCTTGAATACTTAAACTTTCGCCAATACCAGTGTTATTGAGGTAGTCCTGGGTCAAATTGCCAAGACTTTCTGAATGAGCAAGCAACAAATCGGGGATTTTTTTGCCTATTATATAATCAACTTTCTGATTATTATCTTTAAATTCTATCAGCGTATTAAGTAGCTTATTTAAATTTTCCATTTCTTTTCCCTTAGAAGGATTGATAGCGTTGGTAGCAGCGTTTATAATATTTTTTAAGCCAGCTTGATCTTCTAATGAATATTTGCCTAGTTCTGCTGCTATTGGTAAGGCATCAATGAGCAAGTCTGTTCCTATTTTACTTGCGCTTTTGGCAATCTCCGGCGTAATCCCCCATGGTTCTAATAAAGAACTAATTGCTGGTTGTTCAACTGCCTTATCTATTAACTTGCTAATATCAGCCTGATTGGTTTTAAGATATTCTGGCAGATCATGCTTTAATAAATCTTGCATGACTTTATCGCTCACAAGTGATTTAGCATCTTTTAGTATGTTAGATATGCTAGTATCTCTGTCATTTGGGGATAAATTTTTTTCACTAGTTATTTTAGTTATATTGTTATAAATTGATAGTAATTGCGGAGTAGCAACTAAAGCAGCATTAACAGCGTTGGCTGCTATTGGCATAGATTTTGCCGTTAAATCAATTGCTTGCCCCATCACTTCTTGATTTGCTAAGATAGATAGCAAAGGTTCATTATTTACTTCCATGGCTAATAAAGTTGGGACTGCTATGGAAGCAGTATTTAGAAAAAGTTGTTTGTTACTGGTTAAGTAATCTGGCACATCAGTAACTAATATCTTATTTATCTGCTCATTATTAAGCACTTTAGCAAAGTCACCAGCTATAGAAGTAATTAGCTTACTTCTTTCTGCTACCGACAGTTCTTCACTGGTTAGTTTGCCAACATTTTGATAAAGCGTTGTTAATTCCTGTGCATTATTCGCCAGCCCTTCAACGACTAATTCACTCGCCAGCGGGAGAGTTTTTGCAGCTAATTCCAGCGCTATCGGGGTCATTACTTCTAACACATCAGGATGGTTGATAGAAGCTGGTAGAGTAGCGGATAATAGTTGCGGCGCTACTATGCTTGTTGCTTTAACTAACAAATCTTGATTTTCTTGTAAGTAAGCGGGTATATCAGTCGTTAAGATTTTCTTAAATGCCTCATTACTGACTATCTCGCCAATACTAGCAATGATTGGAGCGTTATTATATTTTTTTGCTTCTTCTTTATTAAGGTTTCTATCTACTAAGTGATTAGCAATTTCCATAAAATTATCAGAATTACTAACCAACGCTTTAATAGTACTGGTAACAATAGGCATCATTTTTTGGTTTATATGCTCGCTATTAAAACCAATTTTCTCCAGCTGATCTCGTGTAGGAATAATCATATTTTGAATGGTCTGCTCATCTACCCCTGTCCATTTTCCTAACGACTCAGTGCGATTAAGCGCCAAGTTGACCATAGTAGGCATAATCTTTTCTATTAACACATCTAACTTTGGACCTGCTTTTTGTTGCAAAAACTCTTTAGTATCTTTATCTTTGAGTAACTGCAGAAAAAACGGCGGATTTTGCGGATCGTATTTCTCTTTGCCAGCTAATGTTTTATTTGCCTTGACAAATTCTTGTTGGTAAAAATCGCGAGAGCTTAAGACAGCGCTAATAGTCCCGGCATTTTTAACTCCAAATGTTACTGCATTAAATATTGATTGAGCAGCTTCTGCGAGGCTAATTTCTTCTTTGTTAGGTTTTGCACTAGTTAGTGGCGCTAAGATGCTATTTAAATTGTCGGAATCTGCTAACAGCCCATCCGTAATATCAAATAATTTTCCTTTTTGCTCTTGATAAGACAGTAATTTATTTTGTGCTTCTTCTTCTATTTTTTGCACTTTTGCTGTTATGAAACTATCATAATCTGCTATCTCTGCTTGTGCTTCTGTAAGTTGGCGCTCTAGTTTTTCTGCTTCTGTTTCCGCAGTAACAAGTTTTCTAAAGAAACCAAGAATTTCATTATTTTCTTTTGGAGCATTACCAACTTGCGTTTCTAACTCTTTAATTTTACTGTCTAACTCCTGGCGACGCTGTTGTAGAGTTGCTTCTAACTTTTTCTGCTCCTCGGTAATTCCTATGATACCGTTAGTTTCCGGGGTAGAATTAGCTAATAATTCATTATTTCTATCAATTTGCTCTTGGAGCTCCTTTAAAGTTGGCATATCTCTTACACATTAAAATTACTATAATAATAATGTAGCAAACCATATGAATTATTAAAAACTTATTAATCAACTGCTTTTCTGATTATTTTTTGGTGTGGTTTTTTTTATGCTTTTAAATGTTTTAGACTGTCTCTACGCACATAGCTATTCCCATACCACCACCAATGCACAATGTCGCTAATCCTTTTTTGGCACGCTGCCTTTGCAGCTGATGCGTTAAAGTAACAAGTATCCTAGCGCCACTAGCGCCAATTGGGTGACCCAGTGCGATAGCACCACCGTTAACATTGACCTTGCCAACATCCCATCCTAGCTGTTGATTAACATATAGAGAAGCGGCAGCAAAAGCTTCATTTGCTTCTATTAAATCCAGCTCTCCTATTTCCCAGCCAGCGATAGCAAGCGCTTTTTTTACCGCAGGAATCGGACCAGTTCCCATTCTCTCTGGTTCAACGCCGCAACTGGCATAAGAGACAATTTTTGCTAGAGGATTCAGCCCATATTTTTGCAGCGCTTTTTCCGAAACTATCAACAAACCAGCAGCACCATCATTGATGCTTGAAGAATTACCGGCAGTAACAGTGCCGTCGCTCTTGAACACTGTTGCAAGCTTAGATAAAACCTCTAAGCTAGTATCAGAGCGGATATTTTCATCATGGGCAAAAATACTTGTTTGTTTCTTTGTTGCTATTTCTACTGGTACAATCTCATTTTTAAAGTAACCGTTTATGGTAGCGTAGGCAGCTTTTTGATGCGATTGCAAAGCAAACTCATCCTGCATAGAACGTTTTATATTATGCTGACTGGCAATATTCTCCGCAGTAACTCCCATTGCACTGCCAGAAAATACATCCACTAACCCGTCTTGCATCATTAAGTCAAGCATTTTTAAATCCCCCAGCTTGTTGCCTGCCCTCAAATATACAGCATGTTTACTGAGGGACATATTCTCCTGCCCCCCTGCTATTATTATTTCGCTATCTCCAGCCTTGATAGAGGCTGCTGCTAAACATACTGCTTTAAGACCAGAACCGCATACTTTGTTTATAGTGAAGGATGGCGTTTCTTTAGGTATACCTGCCAGCATTGAGGCTTGCCTAGCTGGGTTTTGTCCCTCCCCACCGGTAATTACTTGCCCCATTATTACATGCTGAATAATATTAGGATCTATTCTGCTTTCTGCTAGTATGGCTTTAATGACTATGCTGCCAAGGCTGCTGGCAGGAATTGATCTTAAACTGCCAAGAAGTGAGCCAAGTGGGGTTCGTTTAGCGCTAGCTATATATGCTTTGTTCATATATCTATGTCCTCACTATACTATCTTATTAGATATTTAATCTTACGCTTGATTTTAATTAACAGTAACAGTAACATTAAGTCTATTTAACCTTACCCTCTACTCTCAATAACGCCTAGGATGAATGCAATTATATACTATTAAGGAACATTTTGGTGAACTTAAACGTCGCTTTATTAGAATATTGTTAATTTTTACTATAATTTCTATTGTTTGCTACTATTTCAGCAACAATATCTATAATATATCTCTTCAACCTTTAGCGAAATTTAGTGATAATAATGTAAGAAAAATAATATATACTGGGCTTGCCGAAGCGTTTTTTACTTACTTAAAACTTGCAATTTTTACTAGTTTTATGCTAACTACTCCATTGCTCGCGGTGGAAGTTTATTTATTCATCCACCCAGGGCTTTATAAAAGAGAAAAGAAAATTGTTGCAGCCATTCTTTTCTTAGCACCAATTTTATTCTGGCTAGGAGCAGTTTTTGCGTTTTATTGTGTAATGCCTCGCGCTTGGCAGTTTTTTTTAAGCTTTGAAAGTCAGAAGTTGCTCGTGCCTCTGAGTTTGGAAGCTAAAATTAGTGAATATTTGAGTTTGGTAATGCAATTAATTATTGCCTTTGGAATTGCTTTTCAGCTGCCTATTATTTTAATAATGCTAAACTTACTTAAAATAGTGACGGCAAAAAATTTAAAGAATAAAAGAAGGCTAGCAATAGTAATAAACTTTATTATTGCAGGAATCATCACGCCGCCTGATGTGTTAAGTCAGTTAGCGCTTGCTATCCCGCTTGTTTTATTATATGAAATTTCAATTATAACATGTCAATTTTTAGAAAATAAAGGCGCCAAGAATGTTAGATATTAAGTGGATTAGGGAGAATGGCGAAGAGCTTGACAACCTATTAGCCAAAAGAGGCATTAAGCCAATATTTGCCGAAATCAGTAAGCTGGATGCAGATAAAAGACAATTAATTAACATAATTCAGCAGCTTCAGCACGCTAAAAAGAAAAAGTCACAAACCCTTGCCACCTTAGATAATAAGTCAGGCAAAATTGTAGAGACGCTAAAGCGAGATATAGAACATATTAATGATAAGCTAGAAGAGCTAGATAAAACTCTAGCGAATAATAATAAATTACAGCAAATTCTTGATAGGCTTCCTAACCTTCCTGCGGTTGAGGTGCCATATGGCACTGATGAAACAATGAATAAGCTAATAAGAAGCTTTGGAACTACCGATAAGCATTTGTCTTTCAACGCTAAACAGCATTTCGAGTTAGGGGAGCAGCTTGGGATGATGGATTTCATTCAAACTGCTAAAATCTCCGGCAGTAGGTTTGTTACTTTAAAAGGGCAGCTAGCAATGCTAGAAAGAGCCTTAATAAACTTTATGATTGATGTACACACCAAAGATTGGGAATTTTTAGAAATATCCCCACCTTGTTTAGTCCGTTCTCCCGCGATGTACAATGTAGGGCAACTGCCTAAATTCGCTGTTGAATCATTTGAAACTACGAATGAATACCGGTTAATTCCCACAGGGGAAGTACCATTGGTAAATATGGTGGCTGGCAGTATTTTGGCGCGTGAGGCATTGCCTATCAGATACGTTGCTTATACGCCGTGCTTTAGGTCAGAAGCAGGCAGCAGCGGCAGAGATACCCGCGGAATGATTAGAATGCACCAATTTGGTAAAGTGGAGCTGGTTAGCATTACTACTCCTGAGGAATCCGAACAAGAACATGAATATATAACCAATGCTGCGGAAGAAATATTAAAAAAACTAAATCTGCCTTATAGAGTAATGCTGCTATGCAGTGGCGATATGGGTTTTCAAGCCAAAAAGACTTACGATATAGAAGTATGGCTGCCTGGACAAAAGCAGTACCGTGAAATTTCCAGCTGTTCTAATTGTGGTGATTTTCAGGCTAGACGGATGAAAGCAAGGTATAAGGAATTTGGTGCTAGTGAAACTACTTTTGTTCATACTTTAAATGGTTCTGGTTTACCTATTGGCAGAACTATGATTGCTATTTTAGAAAATTACCAAAACGATGATGGTTCTATCAATATACCTGATGCTCTAATAAGCTATATGGGAGGGCAAACCAAGATTAAAGCTACTAAATAATGGTAAAGCTTGTATATCCACGCTTTTGGCAAACAAGGAATATAATAAGTTGCTTATTAACGCCGTTAAGTTTAGTTTATTTTTTGCTGGGGCTAATGAGAAAAGCCGTATCTGTGCCAATGAAATTACCCGCTACGGTAATATGTATTGGCAATATTACTGTAGGGGGTACAGGCAAAACGCAAGTAGCAATTTCTCTAGCTCAAATCCTTACTGCTAAGAAAATTAATTTTGTAATTATAAGCAAAGGCTACGGAGCACCAGAATTAGCAGAACCTTTAATTGTTACTAACGATCATTCTGCCAAAGAAGTGGGAGAAGAGTCGCTAGAGTTGTTACAATATGGCTCTGTTATCGTTGCTAAAAAAATTACTCAAGCAACTAATTTGATTAAGCAATTGAAAGCTGAGGTAATTATAGCAGACGATGGGATGCAAAACCCTAATTTTCATAAAGATTTAACTATTATGGTAGTTGATAGAGATAGAGGCATGGGAAATGGTTTGCTAATTCCTGCTGGTCCATTAAGGCAAACAGTAGCAAGTGGTTTAAAGATAGCAGATATAATTGTGGCAGTAGGCATAACAGCAAATAATTCTCTGGCAACACTGCCCCAGCCTTTTCACCAGCCAATATTCTATGCTGATATAGCGTCTGCTTCCGAAAAAATAGATAAAACCAAACCTTACCTTGCCTTTTGTGCTATTGGAAACCATGAGCGTTTTTTTGCTTTATTGAAGAAAAATGAAGTGAAAATATTAGAGCGTGAAATCTATCCGGATCATTATGATTATTTAGATAGCGATCTATCTTACTTGGCATCTAAAGCTCGCTCTCTAAACTGCTCATTAATTACTACGCGTAAAGATTATATTAAAGTTGGTCACAAACTAAGCGTTGATTGCTTTAATGTGAAGTTAAGGCTTGACAGGCAAGCAGAATTTAGCAAACTAATTTATGAAAAAATACATAAAAGCTACTAAGCATTTATTAGAATATGGCATTTTTATAATATTTATTAAATTGCTTCAACCTTTTGGCATTGATAGAGCAGCCCAGTTTTGCAGCATTTTAGCCAGAAAAATTGGACCATTATTGCCTGTTACTAAGATTGCCAGCAAAAATTTATGCAACGTCTTTGGTTCTTCTATAAATCACAACGAAATTATAAATAAATTATGGGATAATTTTGGACGTTTTATTGGAGAATTTGCTTTTATAAAACAAATGCCAGAAAGTGAAATCCTGCGCAGGGTGGAAATAATCGGGCTTGAGCATTTAGAAGCTTTCAAGAAGTATCATATCCCTTTCTTGCTTTTTAGCGGTCATTTTGCTAATTGGGATTTGCCTCTCAAACTATTAAATAAGCTTTATCCTAAGTTTGGGGTTATTTATCGTCAAGCTAACAACCCATACATAAATAAAGTCATTAATAATTATCGCCAAAATGATAACCTCCATTTAATTGCTAAAGGACCCAAAGGGGTAAAAGATCTTATTAAATCTATAAAGTCTGGCTATTCTATAGTTATGATGGTTGATCAAAAGATGAATGACGGCATTAAAGTACCGTTTTTTTCTAAGCCTGCTA
>CAZMMN010000040.1:7834-9388 GCA_964567405.1 uncultured Rickettsiaceae bacterium
GCTATGACCCCTAGTGCGATTGCCAAGTTTGCCTTGCAATTTTCTTACCCTATAGTGCCCCTACAAATTATTCGCAGCCAAGGCAGCTATTTTCAAGTGATAATTCACCCGCCATTGGAATTTGTAATAACTGATGATAGCGTCTTAGACTGCTACAATATTATGCTGCAGATTAACCAAATTCTTGAGAGCTGGATTAGGCAACGTCCAGAACAATGGCTTTGGTTCCACAATAGATGGAGCTAGCCTTAATTAATTCGGTATATTGATAGAATATATTATCTTTTCCATATTACCGTTATAACCTATTTCTCCTAGAACTAGCTTATCCACCTTGCAGACCAATTGTTTTTGCGGCAAGTTATTTGCTGCTTCTTTAGCTATGGATTTGAGTTTTACTACTGGCGGATATTGGTAAAACAAGGTGATGGTTGGCTTATATGATTTTAGCACGCCCCCTACTCCATATTCATCAATTTGTTTACGCCTTCCAGCTGGCAGTTTGCTGTACATATCGCTTGCTCTTTGCAGCATGCCTTTATGATAAGGGCTAGCAAGCTTTATTGCTGCCTCGTGCAGGCGCTGTAATTCATCAGTTTTTTCTATCTCTAAATCTATCCATCTCTCTAACATGGAAGTAAGTTTAGCAACAGAAAAATTAAAAGGTCTAAGAGTTAATTGCTGCAATTGTGAATATATAGCTGCTAAATCATGCTGAGCATATGCTGCTTGATACAAATTAAGATGGGGGGAGTTTTTAATATTTTCTACCTTGCCTAATCTCTTGATTATTTCAGCATTTAACTCTTCCGCTATCTTAACACATTCCGCATCTGGCAATATTGCAATTCCATACTCCCTTATCTCCGCAGCCGCCAGCGCTATATTATAGGTAAATAAACTGTAGACTATTAAAATACTACTGGCATTTAATAAATTCTTTAATACTAATTTATAACGCGATGAAAGCTTTAGAGGAATAAATATATTTAATTGATATTGATTATTAGTCATATTTGCTGATATATTACTTAATTCTATTAAAAGTATAAATCTAACTGCGTGAGCAGCGAAGAAAATATTTCAGATCCTGCTAATGTTTTTATTATGTTGATATATTTATGACATATGTAGTAACTGATGAATGTATAAAATGTAAATATACTGATTGCATTGAGGTATGCCCGGTTGATTGTTTCCATGAAGGGGAAGTAATGGTGGTAATTAACCCTGATGAATGCATAGATTGCGGAGCATGTGAACCTTGGTGCCCAGTAAATGCTATTAAAAATGAATCGGAAGAATTAATTGATTGGATAGAAAAAGCCAAACATTTCTCTAGAGTATGGCCAAGCATTACACATAAAAAACCGCCTCTCCCCGAAGCCGACAAATATAAAGATGAAAAGAATAAATTTCAAAAATATATGAATAATATAGTTGTCGATGATAAGTAATTATAAAAAGAAAGTAGCTTTTTGAGGTACTTAAGGTTATAATGTGGCTTTTATAAGTTTTTAAGATTATTATGCTGCCGGATCAGCTCAGTGGTAG
>CAZMMN010000041.1:0-4882 GCA_964567405.1 uncultured Rickettsiaceae bacterium
AGCAGCCTGTAAGACGGCTTTCTCTATTCTTTCTTTGGGCAGATTGTGAGAACGAGCAGCAACAATAGCCGAACGCAAGCGCGGATTAATATTTGGATCATTTCCGCCTGCTTTTACCGCGGTAATAATTTCTCTGACCAGCTTAGTGAAAATTTTTGCTCTTTTTTGATCTTGCGCACCTTTGCGATGCTGGATATTTTTAAATTTAGAATGACCTGCCATGTTCTTATTCAATTAAAACTTTTTTAATCAACTATCAAATTTACCAAGCGTTCTGTAAAAAAATAGGTAATTTATACGGTCTAACTATCACTAAATCAAACCTAATATTATAATTTTGATATTGCATATTATGGCTTAAAAACAGCTCGGCTGCTTTTTAAAGCCTTTTTTGCTGATTTACCGTCAATATCATTTCATCAAAGCTACTGCTGCGCCCCTTTACTTCGACGAATACTAACTGCTTACCTCTTAAAGCAATTATATCTATTTCTCCTACATATCGGCGTCGCCTATGGCTTAGTATCTGATAGAATTTTAGCTTATAGGCAATTATTGCCACATATTCAGCTATCAAACCAAAGCAGCGCTTTCTCATTATTCACCCCCTGAATGCTCTTTTACTAGCTCATTTACTAAGAAGCGCATTTGATAGACAATAAACAAGAAAATGCTCGAAGTTGCCATTATATAGAAGGCAGGAGCATAAAAAAGCCCCGTCTTTTCTACCAACCACCGAGAAATTATCGGAGAAGTACCACCACATAGCGCAATACCCAAATTGTAGCTAAAAGCCACTCCTAAAAATTTTTGCTCCGGCTTAAACAAAGAAATGATAAAAACATAAGCAGGACCAGAAATTGCGCCTCCTAGCCCACCCAAAATAGTTAAAGCAATTAATTGTTGCCACATCTGACCCGCATACATAAATGTAAAAGTTGGCAAGGATAGCAATAAAACTGCAATACTTGCCAGAACTAACATCTTAAATTTCCCTATAATATCGGCAATGCTACCAAACAAGGGCATAGAAATCATCGAAATAAAGGAAGTATAGGAAAGGTAAATAAGCGCAGTGACATTATCAAAATGCATTATATTACTATAAAACACATTTACGTAGGTTTTTACTAGATATAGCACACTGCTAGCAGCAGCACCGGTGCAAAAAGTTAGAAACATAGCACGCCAAGCGGTTTTAATCACGTAAATAAAAGGAGCCTTGGCTATCCTTTTTTGGGCAGTCAGCATTTGAAATATTGGGGTTTCGGATACTTTAAGCCGCAAATAAAAACCAACAATACCCATGAATCCGCCAATCAAGAAAGCAAATCGCCAAGCAAAATCAACGTGCCATAAATATTTTTCAATCATAATGCCGATAAAACTAGCCACCAAACTCCCAACAATATTAGAGCCATGGACTAATCCGGCAGTTAATCCTGGTCTTAAGTTTTGATGATGCTCAAGAATAAAAATGGCTGCCCCCGCTCCTTCCCCACTAATGCATAACCCTTGCATCAAGCGCATAACAACCAGTATTATCGGAGCGTATATGCCAATCTGACTATAAGAAGGAATAAGTCCAATGCTAAAAGTTGGTATTGTCATTCCTAGCATCGAGCCAATGAGAGCGGTGCGCCTGCCGTATTTATCAGCAATATAACCAAAGAAAATCCCGCCTATTGGTCTTGTTAAAAAACCGACAGCAAATGCACAGAGACTTAATAGCATTTGCAAATATTCTGACTCGCTAGGAAAGAATGCTTTGCCTATTACCACCGAAAAAACTGAGTAAACTGTAAAGTCATAATACTCAAGTATATTACCTGAGATAGCCGAAAAAAAAACTGATGTAGGTTTCTTCATTCCTCTTTGCCTAACTCCCTCTATTCAGCCAAGCATTATAAACGTCTTAACATATTTATAAAATAAAATTTTGCTTATCTAACTTATAAGTTGAATATATATTTGTTTAAAATTAATTTAAAACCAGCCTTTGGCTGCAAATTAATTTTGCTCGATGCTCGAACGCTTCTATCATCTTATTAGCAGCTCTAGCAAAAAACAACCCTATCATCTTATCAAAGATCCAAGATCTAAATTTAAAATTAATGTCAAATTCAACTTTACTATTATTTTCTTCCTGCCAGAACTGCCAATTATTTTTTAAAAAAGCAAATGGTCCTGAAACCGCCTCTACCTTAATAGAGTAATAATTATAAGAACTAGCAAAGGTAATACGAGATTTATACCTCTCTAAAAAACCGCTAAACCCAATTATTAACTCGGCAACCATTTGCCTGTCATCCTTAAAAAGGATATTAACTTGGCGACACCAAGGCAAAAATTGCGGATAAGCTTCTATATCAAGCACTACTAGGAACAGCTCTTTTGCGGAATAAGGTAATTTTTTTTCAGTACGGAATGTATGCATTATATTTGTAGATTTTTATTGGCATTTTGTAGTTTCTGAAAATCTTCAGCGGCATGATAGGAAGATCGGGTTAATGGACTAGCAGAGACCATTAAAAACCCTTTAATTCTTGCCACTCTTTCAAGATAGCGAAATTCGTCAGGAGAATAATATTTTACTATTTCAGCATGCTGTTTAGTAGGCTGCAAATATTGACCAATGGTCAAAAAATCTACTTTCGCTTCTCTTAAATCCTCCATAACTTGAATAATTTCTTCCTTTTTTTCTCCAAACCCTACCATTATACCAGACTTTGTAAAGATTTGCTCATTTAACTTTTTGACTCTATGCAAAAGATGCAAAGAATTATAATAACGCGCCCCAGGACGAATCTGCTTATATAATGAAGGTACGGTTTCAATATTATGATTATATACATCTGGCTTCGCCGCCACTACCAATTCTACCGCTCCGTCTTTTTTTAAAAAATCAGGGGTTAGAACTTCTATAGTAGTCTTTGGAGAAATTTGCCTGATCTCTTGGATACAGCTGGCAAAATGTTTCCCTCCCCCATCCTCTAGATCATCACGATCCACCGAAGTAATAACTACATGTTCAATCGCCAATTTGCTAATTGCCTCAGCCAGTCTCTGCGGTTCATGAGGGTCAACAAGATCAGGCTTACCAGTTTTTACGTTGCAAAAAGCACACGCTCTAGTACAAACAGAACCTAAAATCATAACAGTGACATGTTTCTTTGCCCAACATTCCGCAATATTAGGACATGCTGCTTCTTGGCAAACGGTATTAAGACTTAAGCTATCTATCAGATTTTTAGTAGCAAGATATTCTAAAGAATTAGGCGCCTTTACTTTAATCCAAGAAGGCTTTGGGTTAAAAACTTTCTCGTGTATAAGAACATTTGACATAAAATTTTCTCGCGCTAGACTAAAATATTTACAGATCTAAAGCTAAATATAAACATGCGAATTAGCAAAATAAATTATTTTTTACGCCTTACTACATGATTAAATCCCGCACTCTTTCAATATACTTATTTCGCCTATACTGTAAATATTTCTTGATTATTTCTTTAATAATTGTTAGCGGCTTAATTCTCTCCAATATTTTTGATATTTTACAAAAATTTAAATCTATCCATATTCCATCGGGATTCTTTTGGAGATTAGTTTTTTATAAAATACCTTACTTGCTAAACGAAGTAGCGGCATTATTAAGTTTTATTGCTGCTTTATTTTTTCTTAAGCGCCTAATACAAAATAATGAGCTAACGATAATTTTAAGCAGCGGAGTAGCATTATGGCGTATTTTATTAATCCCTATATTTGCTGCTTTGCTTATTGGCGTACTAGTGGTAGCAGTGATAAATCCCATTGGCACTTATGGGCTGCAAGAATATCAAGCGCTAGAGAACAAGCTAACGAAGAAAAAAAATTATGATTTGCTAGTATCACAAGCAGGTATCTTATTTTTTGAGGAATATAAAAACGAAAATAGAATTATTCAAGCGAAGTCTGTAGATATTAAACATAAAAATTTTACTAATTTAACGCTGTTATTTATCGATACTAATAATAATTTTTTAAAAAGAATAGATGCTAAAAATGCTATTTTAGATGAAGGAAAATTTTACTTATATAACGCAAAAGTTAGCAGAAATAATAATACCGAGACAGAATCTCACTCTGCGCTGGTGGTAGAAACAAACCTATCAATAACTAGTTTCTTAGATAGTCTTAATTCGCCAGAAATGATTTCCATCTGGAGATTAGCAAAGATAATAAATAAGCTTATCGACCTTGGATTGCCGGTGATTCAGTATGAGCTCTATTACTATAAGCAGCTGTTAAAACCTATCATAATGGCTTCTAATGTAGTGTTAGCAGCTTGTTTTATTACCTTAAATCCACGCCAATTATATCAAAACAAAATGCTATTTCGCGGAATATTTACAGGTTTTCTAGCTTATTGTTTAATAGAGATTACTCTAAGAATACTAGCTTACAATGGGATTACAGCTATTTTAGCAATTTTATTGCCCCTTATCTTACTGATCTCTATTAGCAATTTTGTTATTTTACATTTCCGCTAAGATTGTTATACTTAGCTACCAGTATTCTTTAAAATAAAAAAAATGTGGTTTAAAATATTAGAAGCATTTGCAAGCGATATAGCCATAGATCTAGGCACTGCTAACACTTTAGTGTATGTAAAAGGCAAAGGCATAGTACTTAATGAACCATCCGTAGTGGCGATGATAAACCAAAATGGTACTTTTAAGCCCTATGCCTTTGGGCAAGAAGCTAAAATGATGCTTGGTCGTACGCCACCAGATATTCAAGCTACCAGACCTTTAAAAGACGGTGTAATAGCCGACTTTAGAGGAGCCGAAGAAATGTTGAAATATTTTATTAAAGCGGTGCGTAATAAGCGCTCTTTTTCTGG
>CAZMMN010000041.1:4892-5544 GCA_964567405.1 uncultured Rickettsiaceae bacterium
ACACCTGTCGAAAGAAGGGCAATTCAAGAGGCAGCGGAAAGCGCCGGAGCAAAGGAAGTCTTTCTTATTGAAGAACCTATGGCTGCTGCAATAGGTGCTGGATTGCCAGTTATTGAACCAACCGGCTCAATGATAGTAGATATTGGCGGCGGCACAACCGAAGTAGCGGTATTGTCGCTTGGCGGTATAGTCTATGCCACCTCTGTAAGAGTAGGAGGCGATAAAATGGATGAAGCGATCATATCTTATATTAGAAGAAATTATAATTTGTTAATCGGCGAATCAACAGCGGAAAAGATTAAAAAGCAAATTGGTTCCGCTTATGTAGATCCCGAAGCAGAATCACGATCTATAGAAATTAAAGGCAGGGATTTAATTAAAGGAATTCCTAAGGAAATATCAGTGAGCCAAGCTCAAATTGCACATAGCTTGAGCGAACCAGTAGGACAGATTGTAGAAGCCATCAAAGTAGCGCTAGAGCGCACCCCAGCTGAGCTGTCGTCAGATATAGTAGATAAAGGCATAGTAATGACCGGCGGCGGTGCTTTACTAGAGAACTTAGACAGGGTAGTAAGAGAAGCAACAAAATTGCCAGTAGTCATTGCCGAGCGAGCTTTATCTTGTGTGGTGTTGGGCATTGGAAAAGTGCTAG
>CAZMMN010000041.1:5554-8265 GCA_964567405.1 uncultured Rickettsiaceae bacterium
TCCGCGCTTAAAGCATGTATTATTCAAACAGAATTAATTATGGCAATATTAGTTAACCGAGTAAAAGACAGTCATAATCTTTGGTTAGAATTAATGAAGTCATTTTATTTTCTCGTGAAGCGGTTAGCAGCTATAAATTTTATTATTGTCTCGTTATATTTGTTATTCTTTTCTATTCCTATTAATCTTTCCTCAATTCCCCTTGAGTTTACTGGTTACCTAGTTACAGGAGGCGTAAGAATTTATGAAAATGCCTTCAAGCCTATTTACTTGGTACAAAAAAAAATGCAGTATTTGAGAGATTTAGAAACAGAAAATACCTCACTCAGGCTAGAGGTAAACCAACTAAAAACCTTAATAGATGAGCTACAATCTCTGCGTACCGAAAATTTAGAACTTAAAAAGCTTCTTTCTTTTACTGAAGATAAAAATTACTCATATGTTACCGCCAAGCTTCTAATGACATCCTTTAATCCTTTTAGCCAAACAACTTTAATAGACATTGGCTCAGTTCAGGGGGCTCGAGTGGATCAGATCATTATGAATAACGAGGGATTAGTAGGAAGAATAGTTAAAACTAGCAATAATTACTCAACAGTAATATTAATTACTGATTCTAATTCACGCGTTCCAATTATTACTTATCCTTCTAAAAATAAAGGCATATTAATAGGAAATAATGCTAGCGCTCATATTAAATATCTTACAACTGAACATGATATTCAAAAAGATGAAAAAGTTATTACCTCAGGCGATGGGAAAATATATCCTCCAGGTATTATAGTGGGAAAAGTCAGTAGAGTAACAGAGAAAGAGGTATTAGTTCATCCTATAAGTGACTTATCTAAAACTAGTTTTGTTATTGTGCTTACATCACTTTAATATTAAATATTATAGTTAATAAACTGACAGCAAAAAATTACTTACATAATATGAGCAATAAAAACTACCCAGAAGAAGATTTTCAAAACAGCATGGCTGAACAACAAATTGTTATTCCAAGAAGCTATCAAGAAGATATAATTCAAGAACTTTATAAAGTCCATCTTAGCAATCCAATAAATGAACTTAGCAACGAACTATGTAAATATTACTATGCAACAGACTTAAGCAATCAGCAAGAATACTTTGCGATAGTATTTGAAAGGGAGTTTAATCCAGATATCAAAACTTGGCATTTGTTGCAAAGTCTAAATATCAAAGGTCTAAATAACTTAATTGCCTATGGAATAACTAGACTGTCTTCGTTAAAAACACCGCGTTTAGTTGCTATAGTAGAGAAGTATGACATTGCCAATAACCTTGAGCAATTCATCCAAACTACTGGCATTTTATCAGAAACTGCTATTAAAACCCTTGTTAGAAATATTATAGATGTCCTTAAGCAATGCGAAAAAATGCAAATCGCCTGCGGCAATATTAACCCAGCTAACATTTTAGTGATAAATAACGGCGAAGGGTTTATTTTGAGAGAATTTATAAGTTCTTATACAAACTTCCATCAACATCCTTATTACCTTGCACCAGAACTAGCTGAATGTATTCCAATTGGTCGGCAAGTTAATGGAGTAGCTGCGGATATTTTCGCCCTTGGAGTAACTGCTTTTTATTCTACTACTGGTAAAGCAGTCGATACAAAATATGAAAAAATTGAAGAATTTAATAAAGAACGGCTTGAACATAGTACCTATAAGCTGCTAGTAAGCAAAAGTAAGATTAGCGAATATTTTAAGGTCTTTTTCAAAGGAAGTATGAATGATGACCCTTCCCTCCGCTGGAAAATCCATAATATTGAAGAATGGTTAGCAGGCACCCTTGCTAAGGGTGTTCAACTGTTTGACTCTATTAGCGAGAATAATAACCTACTAGCTTTCAATGGACATAACTATGGAAACTTGAAATCTCTCGCCTACGCCTTTTTTTCTAGCTGGGATGAGGCTACTTACTTTATCCAAGATGACAAGTTGATTAGATGGGCAAAGCGACATCAGATAAATAATTATACTTTAGAACAAATACAACAAGTTATTGGCGACATAAAGCCGTTACCTGACGCTATTAAAATAAGAGATAGAAAGTATGATGCTAAGCTGATTAGGCTATTAATGATTATGGATCCCCAAGGAAGCATTAGGCAAAAAGACTTAGCTCTTTCTGCTTCCTCTATACCTAAGACGCTTTATTACTTTATAGAAAAAAATAAAGGAATAATTTTAGATAAAGTTATTAAAATCCTCCAGGAGAAATATTGGCAAAACGCAGTAGATAAAAACTCAGCAAATTGGATTGATAGTAGCACTATCGTGAAGCTGGAAAATATTACTAAACTCTTCTCTCCTACTTCCCTTACATGCGGCATTGAAAGAATTGCCTATTCTTTTAATCCAACAGCAATTTGTTTAAGTCCAATTTTATCCAATGAATATATATTAACTTTAGCAGATCTTATGATGGCATTAGATAAAATAGCTGAGCAAAAAAGAAGCCAGTTTAACATTGATAGGCACATAATTGCTTTCATAGCAGCTAAGATAAACTTTCTTGCAGAGCAAGAAGAACATATAAAAATTTTAAAGAACTTTCCTAAGCTCGCAGAACATCCTATAATTTTTGGCTTATGTGTGTTAAACCTTGCCCAACAACAGCAGCCTAACATTAAAATAACCAACTTATGCGTAGCGATTACCCATAAAATAATAGAGCTGCTGGAC
>CAZMMN010000041.1:8275-9279 GCA_964567405.1 uncultured Rickettsiaceae bacterium
GGACAGCTTTATACATAATAAGAAGTTTAAGCAACAAATAAGTAGTCAATTGATGGAAGCATCCAAAACTGGCAATTTGTCAAAAATATTACATATATTAACTGATCAAACACCCTTTATTAAGGATTATGAAGGGTACTATAAAGCCTATAATGAGATGCAGAAGTTAAAGAAAAACATGAATTTACTGAACCTTAAAGGCAAAGTTACAGAGCACAGCTTATTTTTAGGGCAACGGTTAACAGTATTGATGTCATACGTTTTTTGCTTTATCATCACAGTAATTTTAATAATGCAATGAAATGAAAGAAAGTAACACTCAATTTTCAGAAAATGAACAAAATTTCAATTTTGCTACCTCATTAATAAAAGTGGTGGTCTTTGTCATTGCCCTAATGGTAATGGTAATATCCAAATATGCTTTTATTTTCTTTGCTGCGTCAATGCTTCCAACTATTATGGCAATTTTTATAGATAAAGGAAAGCATCGATGCGCATCTGCCACTATTTGTGCTTTTAATTTAGCAGGAACCTTACCATATCTGGTAAAGTTATGGGAAAGTGATATGGTAAACTCCGTTGCTAAATTCATGATAGCTGATGTATCAACATGGATGATAGTATATGGCGCTTCTGGAGTAGGAATGTTGCTTTATTTATCACTACCTTTATTAGTGGTTAAACTGTATGAAGTAAAAATTCAAATGCAGCTTAATAAGCTACAAGAGCAGTATAATACCTTATCTAACGAATGGGACATCAAAAAAACAGACTAAAGCTTTTCAAGTTAAGAGTTGGAGTATAAGAATTATTACAGGTAATAAAGTAAAAATATTGAATTTAAGTATATTTCTAGTAAATGAAAAATCAGGAGATGAAGATTTAGTTAAAAAAGCTAGGAAGCAAGTAAAGACTACTTTAATATGCGTAAGTATCGCAAACGGCAGAAGAGATTAACAAAAGCAATTTTTCAAGTAAAACTTCGTCTCCCAATCTTTCATTAG
>CAZMMN010000042.1:0-7984 GCA_964567405.1 uncultured Rickettsiaceae bacterium
AAGACATATGTAGCAAACAAAAAAGAAATGCCGCCCGAGGTGATAAGCCGAGTTTGTACCGCCATTGCCGTTCCCGACCTTAATCCAAGATGGAGGGAGCGTACTCCAGAAAAAGATGTGGAAATAAAATATATAAAAAAACTTATTGTATCTATTGTCTCGAACGGGATAAGCTATTACGCAGCTAATGGACAAGCTGTACCAACAAATATAGTTAGGGAACTTCCTATGCTTGCGGTAGATCAAGATATATCTTTAAGACAAGGACAAGCCGCTTTAACAATTTATAACAGATATAAAAGATAAATATTTGTTAAAACAGCATAATCATTATAAAATTAATAATATTCTCCTTTGGTTTTTCAAAAAAGGGAATATTATTAACTAGCAATCTATAAAGATAATATTGCTTGACCATTATTTATTTGAAACTTATCATTCTTATTTAATAAACTTACTAAATTTTGATAGAGCAAAATCAATGAAACAATATACGGATTTTTCTAGGATAATTCATCGCGAAGGTTATATTTTTATTATCAGCTTTGCTGCAGTTACCTTCTTATTAGCCTCCTTTAGTTCTACAATGGGCTGGATTGGCTTTATTGCCACGTCTTGGTGCATATATTTCTTTCGTAACCCCGATCGCTTTACTCCTATAAACGAGGATTTAGTCATTAGCCCTGCTGATGGCGTCATTCAAAACATAGTAGAAACAATTCCGCCTGCGGAACTTAACCTTGGAACGGAAGAAATGATTCGCATCAGCATATTTCTTAATATTTTTGATGTGCATGTTAACCGCATTCCTGCTACAGGAAAGATTCTAACTTTGCATTACTATCCTGGTAAGTTTTTTAACGCCTCTCTCGATAAAGCCAGCATATATAATGAACGGCAAGCAGTAGTTATGGAAACAGCAAGCGGTAAAACAATTGCTTTTATCCAAATTGCTGGCTTAATTGCTAGAAGAATAGTATGTGACTTAGAAGAAGGCAATGTTGTTGAAGCAGGAGACCGCTACGGCATTATTCGCTTTGGCAGCAGAGTAGATGTTTTTATTCCTCTTAAGATACCAGTTTTAATAACTAAAGGGCAAACTTGCATAGGAGGCGAAACTATTCTTGCTGATCTTAATGGAAAGAAAATTGCAGAGCTAAAGTTCCAAAAAAAGTAACTTCTTAATTTTTAAAGTTAATAGCTGTCAGGTAGAATAATTGTTAAAAATCAAGAGAGTTAAAATAAATAAACCTATTCCTTTTATTAAGCTAATCCCCAATTTCTTAACTATATTAAGTTTATTAATCGGGGTAAGCGCAGTAAAATTTGCCTTAGACGGCAAATGGGAAAGTACGGTATACTGCACTCTCATTGCAGCATTAATTGACGGCATTGACGGTAGAGTAGCAAGAATGCTAAATGCTACCACTCCTTTTGGTGCTGAACTAGATTCCTTGTGTGATTTTGCTAATTTTGGGGTAGCACCAGCTTATTCAATTTACTTATGGTCGTTTCAGCAATATGAATATAAAGTATTTTCATGGGCAGCAATATTGTTGTTCATCTCCTGCATGGCGCTGAGATTAGCTAGATTTAACGCTACTGTTTGGCAAGAAAAGAAATATCAATATTTTTTTGCCGGCGTTCCTGCCCCATGCGGAGCTATACTTGCGCTTATGCCAATGATCATCGATTTTGAGATAAGCGTCAAACTAAATGCCACACTACGTTCTCATACTATCTTAATAGATATATACATCACTATTGTGGGTTTGCTTTTAGCGAGCAGACTACCTACCATATCGGCAAAAAATCTTCGGGTAAAACCAGAATATTTGTCCTTGGCTATGATCTTATTTGTTACAGTTATTATAAATATAATAATATATCCTTGGTACTCCTTGCCTATAATTTCGCTCTTTTATATATTATCTATACCTGCAAGCGTTATCTTTGCCAGCAGGATTATTAATTAATGATGTTATCTTAATGTTTACAATTGTTAATAAATATGCCGATCATCCTTATGCAAAATATGTCAGGTATCTGGTTATTGGTCTATTAATTCTTATCACCTACAAGCTCTATATATGGCTTAATACCGAGTCAACTGATAATGCATATATAGAGAGCGACATATCAATCATTAGCTCGGAAGTTAGTGGTACAATAAAAAAAGTACTCGCTGGCGATAACTCTAAAGTAAAACAAGAGGATATAATTGCCGAACTCGACGACGAGGAGTACCAAGCAAAATTTGATAAAGCTAGTGCCACAGTAGAAGGAGCTATTTTAAAGTCCAAAATCGTTGAACAGCAAATTATTATTAAGCAGACTAGATTAGACAAGCTACAAAAAATATTAGCCTTCACTGCAGTTAGCTTGGAGTTAAGCCTAACTGATTATAAGCGCACTGCAGAGCTAAGTAAGGACAATTATGCTAGCCAAAAATTATTAGATAGCGCTAAGTTAAGTTATGAAAATGCAAAATCAGAGAATGATAAAACTAAGTCGGATATTGAAATAAATAAACAACAACTTGCAGCTCTAGAACTACGAAAAGCAGAAATAGAACAAGAAATAAAAGCTGCAAAGAATGAACAACAAATAGCTAGGCGCAACCTTTATAATACTAAAATCAGGGCGCCAATTAGCGGCACAATAGCAAACAGCAGCTTAAAAGTCGGCAACTATGTTCGTTCTGGCGTTTCTTTATTGCTCGTAGTACCCGATCTCCCATTATATATTAAAGCTAATTTTAAAGAGACACAGGTTCATAAATTTAAACCAGGAATGGTTGTGACTATAACTGCTGATTCTACCCCAAGAAAAAAATTTAAGGGAATAATTCGTAGCACCTCTCCCGCTACTGGCTCAAAATTTAGTTTAATTCCTCCTGATAATGCTACTGGCAATTTTACTAAAGTTGTACAGCGCGTACCAGTATTTATAGATTTCGATCCGCCCGAGCTAATAAGCACTAGTCTAGTTCCCGGCATGTCGGTGATTACTTCAATAAGAACTGATCAGTAGTAGTAGTAGTAGTATTGTATGACCACTAACACAGCACCTACGCAAAATGTATCCGGCAAACAAATGATAGCGTTCTTTGCTATGGTTGTTGGCATGTTTATGGCGGTTTTAGATATTCAAATTGTTGCCAGTTCTTTATCGGTGATCGCAGCAGGTTTATCCGCTTCTAACGAAGAATTATCATGGGTACAAACCTCTTACCTAATTGCTGAGGTAATAATCATTCCTATTACGGGTTTTGCTGCCAGGACTCTATCGACGCGCATTTCATATTTTTTAGCAGCTCTCGGCTTCACTATTATGAGCGCTTTATGCGCTGTTGCGTGGAGTATCGAGTCAATAGTAATTTTTCGGGCTTTTCAAGGCTTTTTTGGCGGAGCAATGATTCCAACAGTGTTTGGGATAACTTACATAATTTTTCCTCCAGAAAAAAGAGCCTCTATTAATGTTCTGATTGGGCTGGTTGTGACGGTAGCTCCAACCTTGGGACCAACGCTTGGCGGCTATATTACTGAGATTACGTCATGGCATTTTATGTTTTTGCTTAACGTAATTCCCGGCATTTTTGTCTGTACAGCAGTGTTTTTATACGCTGATTTTGATAAGCCAGATTATTCTTTGCTAAAGAATTTTGATTATACTGGAATTATTTCTCTTGCTGTTGCCCTGGGGTCATTACAATATGTACTCGAAGAAGGAAGCAAAAAAAGCTGGTTTGAAGATAATGTCATCTTACTTCTTAGCATCGTTGCTGCTATTGCTTTTATAGTGCTGATAATAAGAGAACTTACTTTTGTTAATCCTATTTTAGATTTCTCGGCATTTATAGATAAAAATTTCACTTTTGGTTGTATATACTCTTTTATTTTAGGAATAGGTTTATATGGAGCAGTATATATATTGCCGCTATTTTTATTTACTATTCCAAATTTCAACACTATCGATATTGGCTTTACCATGATGGTAACTGGTATTGCGCAGTTTCTTTCCGCCCCAATTGCAGGTAAATTGTCAAAAAGTGGGGTAGACTTACGGCTAATGCAGGCTTTTGGATTTTGTGTGTTTAGTTTAGGATGCTACTTAAATAGTTTTTTAACAGCTGATTCTAAATACTGGGAATTTTTTATCCCACAATTTGTCCGTGGTTTTTCCATGATGTTTTGCTTTATTCCGAATAATAATATGGCGCTCAGCACTATAGAACGTCACAAGGTGCAAAATGCTAGTGGTTTATTTAATTTAATGCGTAACCTAGGTGGAGCAATCGGGTTGGCAGTAATTAATACTAGTATTAATACTGACTCAGATGTTTTTACCCAATATTTAGGAGAAAATATTCGATCTACCTCTCAATATGCGATGGAGCAGATGCAAATGTTTAGCTCTTTGCTAGACGGCAAGGTTTTCGATCCTGAGAAGGCCAGCTACTTAATATTGCAGAATAATCTAAGCCGCGATGCGTTTATTATAGCTACTAACCATATATTCATTGCCATTGCCGTAGTATTTTTAAGCAGCGTTATTCTACTGCCTTTTACTTCAAATGTTAAATTTGGATCCGCCGAAGGTGCGCATTAAAATATTAAGTTTTGTACTTATGACTGCATTAATGTTTGGCTTAACAGGAGCAAAACTAGAAGTAGGGAATTTATTGCTTTTTATGGTTCTTGCCAGTTCCTCTATTATCTTTTCGGGTTGGCTTAATATTATGCCTAATAATTTAAATCTTAATTATAAAGCCCTATTTTATTTTGGGTGGCTTACTAAAGAAATAATAATCTCTAGCCTATCTGTCATAAGAATAATTTGGAGCAGTAAAAGCCTCAGATTGAAGCCATGTTTTGAATGGGTAGACACTATCCAAGAAGACGTGAATGGCGTGGCTATTTATTCTAATTCTATTACTCTTACTCCTGGTACCATTGCTCTTGACATTCAAGGCAAATTTATATTGGTGCATGCGCTCACGGCACGCTCAATAGAGGAGTTAAAAGCTGGCGATATGGATAGAAGAGTAAAAGAAATTGTCGCAACTTAGAATGAATTTTAATTAAATAATTCTTAACGTAGCTACTTATGTACCAACTTCTCAGTGATCGCAGCATTATCGAAGTTAGCGGCGAGGAGGCTTTACCTTTTCTGCAAAATCTAACTACCAACGATCTGGGTCAATATGATTACTGTTATAGTTACATGATAAGCAATCAAGGAAGATATTTATTTGACTTTTTTATTTTAAAAAATACTGGAGAGAAAAAATTTTGGCTTGATATTCATAGCGAACAAGCAAAATCAGTGCAATCTAAACTTCTTATGTATAAGCTTCATGCTAAAGTGCATGTGCAAGAGGTGACGGCTAATTATAAAATAATATATTCTCGGCAGATGCCTACATCTTTGCCAGTTATTGCCGCTTATCATGATCCGCGCTTTAGCCTTCTAGGTTGCCGCTCTATTTTAAATAGAGATTACGCGTTAGATAGTCAAGGCGGCTTATACCTCCACGACAAATATAAATATGCAATAATCGACGGCTATGAGGACTTAGTCACTAATAAGTCTATCCCCATTGAATATGGAGCAGAGCAGCTAAACTCCCTTAGCTTTACTAAAGGTTGCTATCTTGGTCAAGAAGTAATGGCGCGAGCAAAGCATCAGGGCGTCATTAGAAAAAAAATCTTCACGCTGCAAGCACAAGCTGACTTAAATTCCTGTAGTAAAGGTGATGCCGTGATGCTAGAAGAACAGCTGATTGGCACATTATGCTCCAGCTACCAAAATCAAGCTATCGCTATTATCAAGACTGATAAATTACTGGTAAGTGAACAGAAACAAGCAACAATTAACAATATTAAAGTAGAATTATTTCCTGCTCCGTGGTGGAAAAATTAAAAACCTAACCCTATCCTTAAAATAGGGCTGTCATTTTTTGAGATAATTTACTATTCTTTAAGCAAGCCCTTCACCAACTCCAAACACTGCAAATCCTGTTATAGCAATTGTAGCGCCAATCTCCTTAGAAGCGTTAGCAATAATATCCACAATTTTTGTTTTATTATCAATAATAAAAATTTGCTCAAGTAGAACAACTTCTTCATAGAACTTACGAATTCGTCCTTCTACCATTTTAGCAATTATGTCACTTGGCTTACCTGAAGCCTTGGATTGCTCAGTAAATACTTCTTTTTCTTGTTCGACAAGAGACTGGTCTAAGCTAGAAACATCAATGCTCAAAGGCTTAGTTGCAGCAATATGCATGGCAATTTGCTTGCCAATTTGAATAAGTTTAGATTTATCCCCTGTTGATTCTAACCCTACTATAACCCCTATTTTACCTAGATCTGGGGCTACGCTATTATGTACATAAGAGGCAATCACCCCATTTTGTACCTTTAAGACACTCATGCGACGCAGCTTAATATTTTCGCCTAAGATAGAAATATGCTCAATTATGTCTTCATTGACCGTTTTGTTGCTAGTGATATTAGCAGCTTCTAACGCTACTAAATCATCCGCCTTAACCGCTATTTTAGCAATAGTTTTCACTAGTTGTTGAAACTTCTCATTTTTTGCAACAAAATCAGTCTCACAATTAATCTCCACTATGGATGCCACCTTATCACCAACTTCCATCCCTACTAACCCTTCCACTGCTATCCTATCGCTTTTTTTAGCAGCAGTAGAAAGTCCTTTCTTTCTAAGCCACGTTACAGCTTCTTCGAGGTCACCTTTAGTTTCTACCAGAGCTTGCTTACAATCCATCATTCCTGCGCCCGTTTTCTTGCGCAGCTCTTGCACTTGTGTTGCACTTATTGTCATTTTAATACCAATTAAAATTTTTAACTTTTTATAAAAAATATATTTTTATTTCACTGTATTCTTTTTTAAAGCCGCTTCAAATTCTTCTTTGGCTTGTGGGGAATCATCAGGCTTACCAACACTAGAGTCTGGAGTTCTTGAAAGTCTTTTAGGAGTCTTGAGCTTCACTATTTCTTGATTAGTATTTCCTAGCTCTGATGGTTGGTTAACTTCTCCTAAATCAACCCCGGACGCTATTAGATTATCTTCAATTCCTCTCAGTACTGCTTTAGCAAATAAATCACAGCACAGTCTAATTGAACGTATTGCATCATCATTGCCCGGAATAGGAAAATTGACATGGTCTGGATCGGAATTAGTATCTACCACCGCTACTATAGGAATACCAAGCTTCACAGCTTCTTGGATAGCCAAATGCTCTTTGTTAGTATCAATTATTACTATTAACGCAGGTACCCCGTGCATTTGTCTAATTCCGCCTAGCGAGCGTAGTAATTTATCTTTTTTACGGGTAATGTCTAAAATTTCTTTCTTTGTATAAGTATTGAGTTGTTCTTCATTACTTAATATTTCTTCAAAATTTTCTAGCTTATTGATTGATAAAGAAATAGTATCCCAATTAGTTAGCATACCTCCTAACCATCTATGGTTAACATAATGCTGACCACATTTCTCTGCGCATTCTTTAATAAGATCGCTAGCCTGAATTTTAGTACCGATAAATAAAACTTTACCGTTATTTTTTACGGTCTCATAAATTTTATTAAGCGCTACGTGTAATAATCCTAAAGTTTGCTGCAAATCTATGATATGGACGTTGTTTCTAATTCCATATATGTAAGGAGCCATTTTTGGATTCCACCATGCGCTTTTATGCCCGAAATGCATACCTGCATCAAGCAACTCATTTATACTAACAACTGGTAATTTAGACATAATCCTCTTTTAATTAGTTAAACCGCCGCAAGCGCCATCAATAGCATAAAGCTACACTAATTAAACTACTGCCTTGCGTGTGAATTTTCCTTATAATATATTTGTTTAAAGCTTTTCTCAAGTTTATTTTGACATTTCTTAAATAGGCACTAAAGCGTAGGCGACCTAAAATGCAAGTGCTTAATTAGATTTTTTA
>CAZMMN010000042.1:7994-8988 GCA_964567405.1 uncultured Rickettsiaceae bacterium
TACGCTTGCGAGCGGGTTGTTTAATATTACCTACCGCTCCACTCTCACCTTGATCTGTAGGAACCGGAAAGATAAATTCTTCGTCAGAGTTTAAATCTTTATTAGTTAATAAGTTCTTTATTTGCTTACCTGATAAAGTCTCATGTTCAAGTAAAGCTTTAGCAAGCAAGTGGAGCTGGGCAATATTAATTGTTAAAATATCCTTAGCGCAATTATAACCTCTTTCAATTAGAGCCTTGACTTCTTGATCAATGAGCTCTGCCGTATGCTCAGATCTTTCTTTTCCTGCCGCTCTACTACCATAGTTATACGTATCTTCATTAGAACCATGGTAGATAGGACCTATAGCTAGGCTCAATCCATATTCCGCTACCATTGCCCTTGCTAACTGCGTTGCTCCTTTGATGTCACTAGACGCCCCAGATGTAATCTTATCAGCGCCAAAGATAATTTCTTCTGCTGCTCTGCCGCCCATATAAATGGCTATTTCTGTCTCCATTTGTTCTCTCGTTAAAGAAAATCGATCACTTTCTGGTAACGTAAACACCATTCCAAGAGCACGACCACGAGGAATAATAGTAGCTTTATGAATAGGATCAGCTGCTTTAGAATACAGTCCCACTAAAGCATGCCCCCCTTCATGATAGGCGGTAAGTCTTTTTTGTTCTTCCGTCATCACCATGGAACGTCTTTCAACTCCCATTAAAATTTTATCTTTAGCATCCTCTAAATCTTGCATCGAAACTTCTTTTTTATTCCGCCGCGCCGCAAGAAGAGCTGCCTCATTGACAAGATTAGCAAGCTCAGCCCCCGATAAGCCAGGGGTTCCTCGAGCTATTACCTTAGTTTTAACTTCCTCAGTATTATATTTTATCTTCTGCAAATGCACTTCTATTATTTTTTGCCTACCTTCAATGTCAGGATTAGAAATAACAATTTGTCTGTCAAATCTTCCAGGACGCATTAAAGCAGGGTCAAGTACGTCAGGACGGTT
>CAZMMN010000043.1:0-8705 GCA_964567405.1 uncultured Rickettsiaceae bacterium
GTCTTGAAGCTTATGCAAATCTCTGATCTGATAGTAATACTCCTTGCAGTGAAGTTGCTTATGCTTTTTTAGTAGCTGAATTACTTCCTTAGGATTATCTTTGATGATATTGTAGGTAGTAGTAAGATCCACATTAAGATCCGAAAGATAGCTGAAATTAACTTTATCGTAAATCTCAAAAAATAACGCTCCGCCACCGCAAAACGGCTCATAGTAATTATTAATTTGCTCAGGCAGATTTCGCAAAAGCTCATTCATGAGAGAGCGTTTGCCTCCTACCCACTTAACAAATGGTTTTGCTTTGAAGTTTCGTTGCTTTAACAGCGTCGGACTCCTCAACTGATATATTAGCTAAATTACTAGATTTCAAAATGGTTATTATCGGTCACTTTTTTTGCTTAATAAAAATGTAGAAATGAAAGCAAAGGACAGCGAGAATGCAAACATCAAACTGCATAGGGCGTTAATCTTAGGATCTATTCCCAAACGCGCTAGTGAAAATAAAGCTATCGGCAACATCTGAAAATCAGGTCCGGTAACGAAAAAACTAATTACTACATCGTCTAAAGATAGAGTAAAAGCTAAAAACCAAGCGGATATTAAAGATGGGAGCATCAAAGGAAAAGCTATATTTATAAATATACGAAGCTCGCTTGCTCCTAAGTCTCTCGCGGCGTCAATAATATATTTATTAATTGTCTTTAGTCTAGAAAAAACGGTAATAATCACGAAAGGTAAGCTAAAGGTAATATGCGAGATTAATACTGACCAAAAACCTAATTTTATTTGAGTAACATTAAAAAGCATCAACAAGCTTATCCCCATAATAATATCAGGTGAAATAATTAATATATAAATTAAAGACCGGAAAAATACCCTTCCCTTAAAGCGATAATTATATATGCCAAAACCTGCTATAGCCCCAATTAAGCTAGCAATTGAAGCGGAGAGAACAGCAATGTACAAAGAATTTTTAGCAGCTTGCATTAAAGAAACATTCTCTATTATCTTAAAGTACCAATCTAAGGTAAAGCCAGACCATCTGACAGTATATCGCGAAGAATTAAAAGAATAGAGAATCAATATTACAATAGGCAAATATAGAAATAAGTAAATTAAAGATAAGTACAGTCTTTCAGCTATTTTTGACATTTACCCAACTATTCCAGTATCAAAGCTCTTTTTCGCGCTTTTATAATAAATAGCCATTAGCATAGTCATAAATAAGGTAAGCAATACGCTTATTGCAGCGCCAAAAGGCCAGTCGCGTGAAATTAAAAATTGATTTCTAATTAAGTTGCCTATTAGCAGATCCTTGCTTCCGCCAAGGATATCTGAGATATAGAATATTCCTAAAACTGACAAGAAAACTAGAATACAGCCAGCAGTGATGCTTGGCATAGTTAAAGGCACCAAAATTCTAAAAAACAGATTTATATTATTTGCTCCCAAATCTTTTGCTGCTTCCAGATAGCTATTATTAAGCTTTTCAAATCCGGCATATAATGGCAATATCATGAATGGTAACAAGGAATAAGTAAATCCTATTATTATCGCTATATTATTATATAGCAATTCAACCGGCTGGTTAATCACCCCCAAAGCCAATAGAACATTATTTATCAAGCCATTAGTTCTGAGAATAACCATCATAGCGTAGGTTCTAATCAGTGAGCTTGTCCAAAAGGGAATGATAGTCAGGATGAAAAACAACGTTTTTGTCTTCCCTTTAAACCGAGATAAAATATAAGCAAAAGGATAACCCATTAGCAAACATAATAAGGTAACGTAAATTGCAAGCAGGAAAGTCTTAAGAAAAACGGTGAAATAAATTGGCGAGAAAAAACGGTAATAGCTTTCTAAGGTAAAAGACAGTTCAATAAATTTGACTTCGCTGCGGGTTAAAAAACTAGCAATGAAAATCAATAGAATAGGCAACAAAATAAAAACAGAGAACCAGCCAATAACCAACCAAATGCTAAATACACGAAAAAAGTCACTGGTTTTTTTCATAGCGATAATATTTCTTTGCCAGTAACCCACTCCACAATCACCTGGGCATTAGCACTATAATTATTATAATTGCTGCTTCCGTCACAAAAAGCAGTAGCGATTACTTTGCTACCGTTTTCTAGCACTACCAACGAGCTAGAGGTCGCTCCTCTATAATTTGTTTGAGTAACTTTACCTATCAGTTTATTACTTACCGATTGTGAGTCTGCTACTAATTTTAGCCGCAGATTTTCTGGTCTTAGCAAGATCTTGACTTTATCCCCTTTTTTAAAACCTGTAGCTACGGTAGGATATAAAATGTTAGACTCAACTTTTAAAACTATCTGGCTGCCGTTAGCACTCTCAACCTCAGCGTTTAATGTATTGAGTTCGCCAACAAAATTAGCCACAAAAGCATTAATTGGGTTTTCATATATTTCTTGGGCAGTCCCAATTTGCTCAATTTTACCATGATTTATCACCACAATCCTATCAGACATTGATAGAGCCTCTTCCTGATCGTGCGTAACAAACACAAAAGTTACTCCTAAATTTTTCTGAATTTGTTTTAACTCTACCTGCATTTGTCTTCTAAGCTTCTCATCCAAGGCGCTAACTGACTCATCAAGCAACAATACCTCAGGCTTATTGACAATAGCTCTGGCAAGCGCCACTCTTTGCTGTTGCCCCCCTGAAAGTTGGTGAGGTTTTCTATCAAATAGACCTTCCATTTTTACTATTTGCAGGACATCATGAATGCTGCGATCAATATAAGCCCGATCCTTTTTTTTCATTTTTAGACCGAAAGCGATATTTTCGTAAATTGTTAGATGGGGAAATAAAGCGTAATTTTGGAAAACTGTATTAACTTCCCGTTTGTTAGGTGGTACATTATTTACATTCTTGCCATTTAAGATAATGTTGCCTTGATCCAGCTGCTCAAACCCTGCTATTAATCTGATTATAGTAGTCTTACCGGAGCCAGAAGGACCTAGAATAGTAACAAATTCATTTTTATAAATTGTAAGGTCTAAGTTCTCTAGTATGTAATCTGCCCCAAACTTCTTGCTTACGCAATTAAGCTCAATAATGGGCTGCTTAAACTTACCATCATTAAATTGAATCGTCATTTGCCTCAACCCTGATAAGCCACTTGTAATAACTTTTATACTTTTTAGTATAAAGGCTGTCAATTACCTACGATTTTACCACATCTAAATTACAATAACTATATTAATGTTGATGATCGTGCTGATGAGTGTAGAACCCTATTGATGATAAGGCTTTAATAAAGTCTTGATTACCGGCTATATCGCTAGGTTTACCGCTGCAGCACACATGACCGTTTAGGCATATTACCTGATCTGAATTCTTCATCACAGTAAATAGATCGTGGGAAATTATAAAAATTGTCAGTTGTAACCTAGTTTTTATTTCCTCAATTAACTTATAGAATCTTTGTTGGCTGCTAATATCTAAAGATTGAGTAGGTTCATCTAAGATGATAAAATCTGGTTGGTTTAACAAAGCAGCTGCCAGTGCCAATTTTTGGAGTTGACCACCAGAAAGCTCAGCTACATCCTTGTTTTTTAAACTGTTAAAATCTATAAACTCTATAATCTCGGGATAATTCTCTGTGTTGCTGTTACGCGCTAACAAAGATAAAAACTTCCCAGCGGTTATAGGTATGCTCTGAGAAAAACGCAGTTTTTGGGGTACGTAACCTATTTTTAGCTTGCGATCAATTATTATCTTGCCATTAGTTGGCGTCTCTAATCCAAGAATTAACTTAGCTATTGTGGTCTTGCCAGCTCCATTCGGACCAATCAAAGTAGTCAGCTGCCCACGCTGAATGCTAAAACTCACATCTTCAAGCAGATGTTTTGTTGCTAATTTCTTACAAACAGCGTGGAAAGCAACTACATTGGTCATCTAACTAAATATCAAATTATTGGACTATTTGCCAAGCGCCGTCTGGTTGACGACAAGCTCTGCCGTAAGCTTTCTCTTGTTTGCCGCTTATTACTACCATCTGATTATATTCACGGCAATACTGCCCTTGTTCATTTTGATAAGTTTTAATAGGTGTTATAGATCCACTGTGCCCGTTATCAGGATTGCTCCATGCTATTGATTGACCGCTGGGAGCAGTTTCAAGTGCTTTTTGGGCACTAAGTGCCGCTAGTTTTTTATCATTTTCATCCATAGTCTTACCAATTTGCCCGCCAATAAAAGCTCCTGCTAGTGCTCCTACGCCAGTTGCAACTAAGCTTCCCGTGCCCTTCCCAAATCTTGAGCCAAGGAGGGCTCCGGCAGCGCCGCCAGCTAAAGTGCCAGCACCTTGTTTGTTCATCTCACATCCTTGCAGTAGCAATCCAGTTAAAACAATAGCAATTATCTTATAAAACCATGTGTTATTCATATTCATATGGACATTTAATTAAAATTTTTAAATAGTTGATTTGATATAAAGAATCAAGCAGTATTATATAATACTTATTAATAAATGCTAAAGCAATTTAATTTCTGTTATGTCGCCGTCAGAAAAAGAAGCTAGAATAATAAAATCAACTTTTTACTTATCAATTACCTTTGCTACCATAATCTTAGTGGCTAAAGGATATGGATGGATTATTACTGACTCACAAACCATGTTAGCTTCTCTAATTGATTCATTACTTGACATAACTTCATCTTTAATCAATCTAATAGCTGTTTATTTTGCCTTTCAGCCTCCAGATCACAATCACAGGTTTGGACACGAGAAATTTCAGGATTTAGCAATTTTCTCTCAATCAATGTTCTTTTTTGCCTCCAGCCTATTTACCATCTGCTCAGCCGTTAAAGCTCTTTTTAAACAGGCGCCAATTGAACATCAAGTCTCTGCAACCTATATTATGTATTTTTGTGTTTGTCTTACTCTAATTCTTGTTGCATATCAAACTTTAATAATCAAAAAAACAGGATCTAAAATTGTGATGACAGATAAGCTGCATTATCTGTCAGATTTGCTAATGAATATACTAGTTATTATCTCCATGCACTTAAGCGGTAAATATTGGTTTATGGACTCGTTATTTGCGATGGGTATATCGATATATATAATTCATGCTTCTTATGAATTATTCAGGCACTCAATAAGAAACTTAGCTGATGAAGAATTCGAAGAAAAGGAACGCCAAAAAATAATAGCAATAATTAATAAATATCCGCAAATTCAAGGAATTCATGAGCTAAAAACCAGGTATGCAGCTACTAAGCCGTTTATTCAATTTCATTTAGAAATGGATGGCAATACTTCATTAAACGAAGCTTATTCCATTAGTAAAAAAATTACTGCAGAATTACTGCTAATATTTATAGGCGGCGAGATAATCATTCATCAACAGCCTTTTAATATTCAGCAAAAAATTGAAGATAGAGGAAAATTATAGCATTATGCTTTACAGCAAATAGTTGCAACTACTTATAGCAAGTAGTAGAGTAAATGAGTATTAGTTTATTACATAATAAAGTCGCTAGCTATTAGTTAAAGCGGTAAGTGGGAGAGAGAATATGGGTGGTGAGATTCACACTAAAGAAATGATCTTAAATTTTGGTCCGCAACATCCAGCAGCCCATGGCGTATTAAGGTTAATTTTAGAGATGGACGGCGAGCTTATTAACAAGGCTGATCCACATATTGGGCTCCTGCACCGCGGTACTGAAAAACTGATTGAGCATAAAACCTACCTGCAAGCAATCCCGTATTTTGATAGGCTAGATTATGTCTCCCCTATGTGTCAAGAACATGCTTTTGCGTTAGCAGTAGAAAAGCTGCTGGCTTGCACAATACCAAAGCGCGCCCAAGTTATCAGAGTAATGTTTGCTGAACTTACCCGTATACTCAACCATATACTAAATATTACTACTCAAGCTCTTGATGTAGGGGCAACCACTCCTTTATTATGGCTATTTGAAGAAAGAGAGAAAATAATGTGGTTCTATGAGAGAGTTTCGGGTTCCCGGATGCACTCTAATTATTTTCGCCCTGGCGGCGTAGCGCAAGACTTGCCGGAAGGTTTGCTGGAAGATATTGCTGCCTTTGCCCAAGATTTTCCTAAGCGCCTCAATGATGTGGAGGAGCTGTTAAATGATAACCGTATCTGGAAGCAACGACTAGTTGGTATTGGCGTCGTAAGTCAGCAACAAGCTATGGATTGGGGATTTTCTGGTCCGATGTTAAGAGGATCAGGAATTGCCTGGGACTTAAGAAAGGCAAGCCCTTATGATTTTTACAATGAAGTTGATTTTGAAGTTCCTGTTGGTAAAAATGGCGATTGTTATGATCGATATTTAGTGCGGGTAGAGGAAATGCAGCAATCAGTTAAGCTTATTAAGCAATGTATAGAAAAAATGCCCGAAGGCGAGGTAAGAACTTCAGATCCCAAACTTACTCCTCCCCTTCGTAGCGAGATGAAAAAATCAATGGAAGCCTTAATCAATCATTTCAAGCTTTATACCGAAGGATATAACGTACCAGCTGGAGAAGTCTACGGTTGTGTAGAAGCGCCCAAAGGAGAGTTGGGAGTATTTTTATACTCAGATGGCAGCAATAAGCCTTATAGATGCAGGATTAAAGCCCCTGGATTTGCGCATCTACAAGGGTTAGATTTTATGGCAAAAGGTCATCTGCTTGCTGATGTGACTACGATTATCTCCAGCCTAGATATTGTTTTTGGAGAGATTGATCGATGAACGAAAATACTGAAAACTTTTGTTTTACTGAGGATAATCTAAGAAAAGCCCAGGAAATAATAAGTCATTATCCTATAAATAGAGAGCGTAGCGCAGTTTTAGCTTTGCTAGAGCTTGCGCAGAGCCAAATCGGCTATTTACCGCAAGCGGCAATGGAATATGTAGCTACTATGCTTAATATGCCATTTATTAGAGTGCTTGAGGTAGCAACGTTTTATAGCATGTTTCACTTGGTTCCGGTAGGAGAGCATCATATTCAAATATGCACTACTACCCCATGCTGGTTGCGCGGCGCAGATAAAATATTACGAGCTTGCGAAGAAGAACTCGACATAAAATGTGGAGAGGTAAGCTATGATAAGAAATTCAGTTTATGTGAGGTACAGTGCTTAGGAGCATGCGTAAACGCGCCGGTGGTCCAAATTAATAATAAGCATTACTTTGAAGATCTAACCCCCCAGCTCATGAAAAATATAATTAATAAGCTGAAAAACAATCAACCGCTTAAAAATGGCTCGCAAATAGGTAGGAATGGTTCTGCACCTCAACCACAATAAGATTATTGTCTTATTACTGATTCTCATATGTTTTACTGCTGCTGCTAGTTATAGTAACTTTATCGTATCAAGTAATTTTGTAGAAAAAGCTGCTAAAAATTCTAAATGCCAATATAAAATTTCCTATCCAATATTAGAAAATAAAAATAAAGATCTATCGCAAAAAATTAATAAAGCTATTTATAATTTTGTTAGTTCTTATCCAATTAATTGTCCCAAAAAATCCCCACAAAAATTATACCTTATAGATTATGACATTCCTTCCAATTCTAATAATTATTTAAGTATTCGTTGGAAGGCAAAGGATTTAAATAATATTATAACACGGATAGACAGCCTAATTATTAATACCGAAGACGGCAGCTTGCTGCTAAGCAAGGATATTCTAACTCCATTAGCGCGCAACTTAATGCCGGAAATAGTCAAGTTATCGCAAAATAACTTAGCAGTAGATACAGCTTGGCAACAATTTTTAGCCAAAATAGAGCAACGTCATATTCAGTTTTATATTTCGGGCGCTAAATGGTATATTGTCTTTAATCCTCATTGGAATAGCAATAAAACCATCGTTGAGGCAGAACTGCCTAAACATTTAATTAAGCAATAACCATGCTGCAGTTACATGACAAAATTTTCTCTAATCTTTACGGTTTAGAAGGAAGTGATTTAGCAAGTGCAAAAAAACGCGGAGATTGGAGCAATACTAATGATCTTATTACCAAAGGTAACGACTGGATAATTCAAGAAATTAAAAATTCTGGTTTGCGTGGGCGCGGTGGGGCGGGTTTTTCTACTGGCATGAAATGGTCTTTTATGCCAAAAAGCGACGCCAAGCCTAAATATTTGGTAGTTAATGCCGATGAATCTGAGCCTGGTACGTGTAAAGACCGCGATATACTGCGTTTTGAGCCACATAAGTTAATTGAGGGTTGCTTGCTGGCAAGCTTTGCTATTGGCGCTCATACTTGCTACATATATATACGCGGCGAATTTTTTAATGAGGCATCCACGGTCAGAAAAGCAATTGAAGAAGCGTACGCTGCCGGCTTAATTGGTTCTAATGCGTGCGGTAGTGAATATACTGTGAATATTTACTTGCATCGAGGAGCGGGAGCTTATATTTGTGGTGAAGAAACTGCGTTGCTAGAAAGCCTAGAAGGTAGGAAAGGTATGCCGCGCTTAAAACCGCCATTTCCTGCAGTTGCCGGCTTATACGGCTGCCCTACTACCATTAATAACGTTGAATCTATTGCGGTGGTGCCTACTATCCTACGCCGCGGCGCTAGTTGGTTTGCCTCTATTGGCAAAGCTAATAATACCGGGACTAAGATTTTTTGCATTTCCGGGCATGTGAATAAGCCCTGTAACGTTGAAGAAGCTATGGGCATCCCTATGAGGGAGCTTATCGAAAAACATGCA
>CAZMMN010000044.1:0-4755 GCA_964567405.1 uncultured Rickettsiaceae bacterium
TTATTTACTTCAACCTCACCTCTAAATGACTCCTGCTTTCATACCAACCTAAGTTATAAAGTTCTATAATTTTCCTTATGGAAAGCTAATAGTGAAGAAATCTTTAAGTTATAAAGATCTCTTCAGCTTTTATTTTTACTACACTAAATATTCATTGTAGTTATTCTTCACTAGATAAACTCATTAGTGCTCCTAATACTAAGCAAGAATCGTTGTTAGTTATTGCTTCAGTTATTAATGCTTGATTTAAGTGTTCAGACAAATCCAATATCTGATTTAAGGTGAAGACTTTCAATGGTTCTTTAAGCAGTTCTGGATAGTTTAGTAACTCATTGTCATGTATTATGTCTGTCACTGCATTAACTATTACAGCTTCCTTATCTTGGTTTTCTATTACTGACTTCTCATTAATTTTTGCTTGCAATAACTTGACTAACTCCTCTTTACCTGTGCTTTGTGTAATACTAAGAACAGTTTGACCCCTTTTGTTTTTAGCATTAATATCAGCACCAGCATCAATTAACTCCAAAGATACTTCCCCTAGACCATTACTTACTGCCAAAATTAGTGGGGTGTTTCCCTCAGTGTTTTTGTTATTGACATTTGCACCCTTATTGATGAGAGCCCATGCTACTTCCTCTAACCCATTCTTTGCTGCCCAAATCAGAGGAGTATTGAAGTCTTTGCTTTGGTCATTGACATTAGCACCTTTTTCTATGAGAGTCAGTGCTACTTTCTTATGTCCTTCTTTTATTGCCAAAATCAGAGGAGTATTGCCATCAGCGTTTTTGTCATTAATGTAAGCACGTTTGTTGATAAGAGCGACCACTACTTCCTCTAGTCCATTCTTTGCTGCCCAAATCAGAGGGGTACCACCTTCACCTTTATCATTGACATTAGCACCTTTGTTGATAAGAGCTAAAGCTATTTTCTTATGTCCATTTTTTACTGCTTCAATCATGGGAGTATTACCGTTGTTGTCTTTATTATTAGTATCGGCACCTTTGTTGATAAGAACTAATGATACTTCCTCTAGTCCATTCTTTGCTGCCCAAATCAGAGGGATGCCACCTTCACCTTTATTGACATTAGCACCTTTGTTAATAAGAGTTAGCGCTACTTCTTCTAGTCCATTTCTTGTTGCTTCAATCAGAGGAGTAGCGTTGCAGTTGTTTTTAGCATTAATATTCGCACCTCGATCGATTAGAACTAGCGCTACTTTCTTATGTCCTTCTTTTATTGCCAAAATCAGAGGAGTATTGCCATCAGCGTTTTTGTCATTGACATTAGCACCTTTGTTGATGAGAGCCAATGCTACTTCCTCTAGTCCATTCTTACTTACTGCTTCAATCAAAGGAGTACCACTGCCTACAGGTTTATCATTGACATTAGCACCTTTGTTAATAAGAGTTAGCGCTACTTCTTCTAGTCCATTTCTTGTTGCTTCAATCAGAGGAGTACTACCAAGATTATTTTTAGCATTAATATCAACACCTTTATTGATGAGAATTAATGACACTTCCTCTAATCCATTTTTTGCTGCCAAAATCAGAGGAGTATTGCCATCAACGTTTTTGTCATTGACATTAGCACCTTTGTTGATGAGATCCAATGCTACTTCCTCTAGTCCACTCTTACTTACTGCTTCAATCAGAGGAGTACTACCACTCTTGTTCTTAAAATTGACATCAGCACCTCGATCGATTAGAACTAGCGCTACTTCCTTATGTCCTGCCCTTATTGCCAAAACCAGATCTTCAAATATTATTTTTGAATAATTAGCACTTGATTGCTTAGATAAAATTTCTAGTATCCGTGTTGCATTATCTTGTTTTCCTTTAACGTCATCCAGTTTTCTTAACACTTCTTGTAAATTTCTTAAAGTACTGAGTATCTCAGTATGATAAGGCTGATAGTAGTTATCTTTTAACTTTAAAAGTCTAATCAATACCTCCTTTTGAAATGTCATATTATCATCATTACCAATAATTTTGCTTAATACCTCTAAGCTACTTATTAATTGATCATGATCTAATCCATAATAATTCTCTTTTATCTTTAAAACTTTTTCTAATAGTGCTTTAGAAGTGGTAGTATTCCCTTGTTTGCTTGCTATACATATTAAATCTTCCAAAGTACTTACTATCTCAATGTGATCTAAACCATAATAATATTCCTTTATTTTTAATATTTTCTCTAATGTACTCTTTTGTATACTGATATCTTTAAATTTGTATACCTGAGCAAGCTTTTCTAAAACGCTTAAAGTCTTTGGATGATTATTTCCATAATGCTGCTCTTTTATTTGCAGTACTCTCTCAAGTAATAATTGCTTAGTACCATAATCAGCTAGCTCTTGTATTTGGTAACTTAAAGCTCCAAGTACCGTTGCTACTATAAGATGATTCACTCCATAATGAGCTTCCAATATTCTTGCTGCTTGTTCTAAGTTGGCTTTATTATTAGTACTGATATTATCAATATCCTCACTATCTATAATTCCAACTGCACTATCCCCTATACTTCCAATATCCTTAGCTAACTTTAATAAATCAGCTATTACCTCAGGATGAGCTGCTCCATAATAACTATCTTCTATAACTATGGCTCTCTCTAATACTGTTCTGCTACCAACATGATCTCCAAGTTCTTTTAGTGTGTTATACAAGCTTGTTAAAATAGAGGTAACTTTTAAATGACTTAATCCGTATTGGTTTTCCTGTATCTTTAAAGCCCTCTCTAATGCTTCCTTGCTAGCTGCATAATCTTTTAGGGAATATAGAGTAGCTCCTAAAGATGCTAAAGTAGTTGCTACTTCAGGATGATCCATCCCGTAGTAGTTCTCCTTTATACTTAGAGCTCTGTTTAGTAATTCTTTACTGTTAGTACAATCTTTTAATGAGTATAAGCTGCTAGCCAGCGCTGTTAATGTTATTGCTATCTCTGCATTATCCCTGCCATAATAACTCTCTTTTATCTTGAGCGCCTTCTCTAACACTTTCTGACTTGCAGCATAATCACTGGTAGAATATAGAGTAATACCAAGCGCTGTTAATGTTACTGCTATATCTAGATGTTCGGCTTTATAGTGAGCTTCCTGTATCTTTAATGCTCGCTCTAGTACTTCTTTGCTAGCTGTATAATCTCCTAGTTCCTTTAAGGTAATACCCAGGCTAGTTAAGATTATTGCTACTTCTGGTGTATCATTACCATAATGACGTTCTCTAATATCTAGAACTTTTTGTAATACTTCTTTACTGCGAGTATACTCACCTAGTGTATATAGTCCATCACTTACCATAGAAAGTAAATCAGCCTGCAATATAGCCCCAGCATTTAACTTATCACTCATCTTAGCTGCAAAGCGTTCTTGATTTGTTTCTACTTTTGTATGTTCATCATTTATTTTAGTATTAGCACCCGCTTTTTTTAAGTGTGCTTGTAATAATTCTTTGACCCCGCTTCTTCCCTGCACTATCTTAGCATGTAGCTTCAAGTTCTCAGCCAAAGACTCTATGTGCGGTAGCAGAACTCTTATCATTTCATAATCACTTGTCTTGACCTTATCCTTTGGGTAGCATGACTCTATTGCAGTCTTTAACTTGGCTACCTTCTTAATAATTTTTTCAGATGTCTGCGTTGTCTCCTCTTTACTTCTACTTGCCTCTTGTACTAAGCGGTGTTCCCTTATTTGATTATCTACTTTAGATGATTGTACTAATGAGTATTCTCGCATGACCCTCACTGCTTCTTGTACTTTAATTGGATCACCAAGTAATCCAGGGTGCTCAAATAAAGATAACGGAATATTATCGGGATTTAAGTAGCTGCATGCCTCTAGCATAAAAGCTGCATCAGGCGACTTTTCTTTCACCTTTTCCATGCTCATCGACCAAGTGCCCATTACCTTATCATTCCCTTGATCTACTCCCTTAGCCTTGTAATTTTCTAGATAAACAGCAATTGTTACTCCTTCTTGCTGTATATAAGCTACCGCTTGAGATAATGCTAAAGGCAGATACCCTACGCTTTTAGCTAGCTCAAGTGCATGATGCTTATCTGCATCCTTAACCTTAGTACTAATATAACTCCAGCATTCCTCTGGAGAGAAAGTATCCAGAACTATGCAGTTACTCCATTGCTGACTGCGGGAAGTAATAATTAAATGATGTCCTTTTTTATTTTGTAGAGGTAAGTAATCTTTTATAGCAGCTGCATTGTCTGCATTATCAAATATCAGTAAATATCTCGGTATTTCATCCAACGCTCTATGTACTGCTTTAATCAAATCTTTTAATGCCATTCCTTTAGTATCTATACCAAGCTCTGTAGCTAGTTGGTTGAACTCAAGACTGAGTTTATCTCCCTCAGTGTTTAGCCAGCGTACCATATCATATTCACTAACATGCTTATTAGCATAAGTAATAGCTAGCTCGCTTTTCCCCATACCTCCAGTAGCACTTACTACTTGCCTCTGGCTTGTAGCATCCTTAGCTTCTTCAAAGCTTTTAGCTAATTGTACTAATACCTCCTCTCTACCAAGAAAATTAGGATTAGCAGTAGGCAAGATAGTTGCCTTGTGCCATCTCCACTCTTGCACTAAACTGCGATACTTGGGTGTATCATCACAGTCAATATTATAAATACCTGCTATAATACCTTTTGGGTTCTGTGATGCTACTAAGTTCTCTTCATAAGCTGACTCGTTAGTACAGTCTCGTACTAAAAAGCCCCATAGTTCTCTCGGTACTGACT
>CAZMMN010000044.1:4765-8701 GCA_964567405.1 uncultured Rickettsiaceae bacterium
CCAAATCCTCCAGAGTAAAGTAAAGGTAGCATCCCATATGGTATTTCTTTAGCTCTTTCTAGTATCTGCTTATATTCATAACCTAAGTCAGTTTCAGCACTAGATAAAACCTGTTGTTTATATGTTGGGGTATTAATCAATAATATCGCATCACTATTATTTAATGCTATCTCTGCTTCTGGCTCTATGTTGCCATGGATATCTCTGCTACTAATAGTTACTACTATACCAGCTTGCTCTAAGCTACCTTGTAGCTTTTCTATCCAGCTTTGCATCTTTTCGTTCTTTTCCTCACCTATAGAAGTAGTTACATCTTCAGGAGCATAGCTAATATATGCTTTTACTTGCTCTTTCTTAACTTGCTGCAGTACTTCTTCCTTAATCTTACTAAGTAAACTTGGAAAATCAGCAACGTTTTTTTTCTTTGTTCCTGATACAGAGTCTGTTTTGCTAGATGTATGGTCCTTAGATGCTTTGCCAGTAGTATTATTACTCTCAACCAGACTTACTTTCTGAGAGTTAGTAGCTGTTCCTTCTGATATTTTTTCTTGTTCTTCTTTTTCTATTCTAGCTTTAGAGCTAGTATCAACAGGGACCTCTTTACTCTTAGAACTTACTAAGTGTGTTAAGTGGGTTTTAATATAATAGGATACTGATATGCCTGTGGTACTTATATATTCTACTGCTTGTTGTAGCTTTCCTGGAGCATATTGTACTTTGCTTGCTAGCTCCACTGCTTGCGACTGAGATACATTGGGGAGCTTTTGATGAATATATTCCCAGGCTTCTGCTTTACTGAAGCCTTTCATTTCTACTGAGCTTTTCCACTGCTCTTGACTACGGGAAGTAATAATTACGTGTTGACCTTTCTCCGTGGGTTTCGGTAAGTAAGCCTCAATAGTGCTGCGATCTACAGCATTATCAAATATTAATAGCCAGTTAGGGAGGCTTTTTAAATTTGTATAAACAGCTTCAACAACATTCCTAATTCCGGCTCCCTTAGTATTAATTGCCAGCTCTTGAGCCATTTGTTTAAATTCTTTCTTAAGGTTATCTGGGGTAGCATTTATCCAGCGCATTATCTTATATTGCTCAGCATGGTCATTGGTATATTTTAGGACTAGCTCACTTTTTCCTATTCCTTCTTTGCCAATGATAGTCTGCACTGGTTTAGCTTCTAAAGCTTTCTTAAGCTTCTCTAGTTGCTCAGCGCGTCCTACAAATTCTTTGTTGTATTCTGGTAAATAGTTTAGTTTTTCTTGGCGCCATTGCTGCACTAAATCTTGATATTCTGGGTCTTCCTTAACGTTAATACCTAGAATAGTTGGAATAATGCCTGATAATCCTTTGTTGCCAACTAAGCTCTCGCTATAATCTTCTAGACTACGACAATCGTATCTTGGAAATTGCTTCAAGGTCTCAGGAAAGGCTTTATCTAATTCTCCCTCATAATGCAAAGTAATAACCGACTTAGGATTAATCTCTGCCTTCTTTAAGGTTAGTTCATATTCAAAGCCTAAGTTAGTTTGAGGTACTGATGTTGCTCTTTGGGCATATCTTGGTGTGTTAATAGTGAGTATTAGGTCACTTTCATCTAAGTTCTCTCGCATCCTCTTACCCATATCACCATGCATATCTCCTATGTCCAAAAATACTGATACTCCAACTTGCTGCAAATCATCACGTAGTCCCTCTAGCCATCTTTGTAACTTGCTATTTGCCGCTTTGCCAACATCAGTTGAAGTGTCCTCCCAGGCATAACTAATAAATGCCTTTAAGGCTAGCTCTTCCATTGCGCGTGCTTCTGCTAATTCTTTGATATTACTAAGTAACTTCTGCCAATATGGAGATACTCTGTCTTCTTTCCCTCCTCCAAAGCCTCTTTGTTCTATATATAGCTTTACATCGCCGTTACTTAAGTGACTAGTCCTCGCATAGCTATTTTCTAAGAGCAGCTCAAATGTTACCGGGTCTTTTACTGATACTAGTTCTTTTGGTAAGTCTTCGTATTTAATTAACTTGACTGTTTTCTGAAACTTTTCCGTGAACTCTGTTACATCTACCTCGGCTTTTCCTTTGTTATCCACTTTCCCTTCTACCACATAAGCAGACACTGTCTTTTGCAGAGTTGAATAAATAAACTTTATCTCTTCTCCATTTACTGTTGTTATGGTCCTAATTATGTTATCTGGATGAGGAATGTTATTTCCTTCATGGGTAGGTGAATTTACTTTATCATTAGTAGAAATAGAGAGTTTCATATGCAGACTCCAGTTAATTTAATGTTTTTTATTTTTCCTTAAGGTTATAAGGAGTAATTTGGTATATTAATTTTTCTCTTAAGTTAGTTTTAAAATTGTGTTTTCTATAGCTAATATTTTATAGGTGTTAGTTTATTTCTTGGTTGGTTGTTTTTTTAGGCTCTGTTTTTTTAAGTGTGTAAATTATAAAATAGGTACTTAAATTCTACTATCAAATGTACACACTCACTTACATAGAGACGATAGCGACCACCTTGCTCTTTCTTTTTTAAATCAGCTTCCTTTAATATATCTACTATCTTCAAGAAAAGAGGTCTATTGAGAAATTGAAAGGATTTAAACCACCCAGGTTACAGATATTAAGGAGAGCGGGGAAAACTCTTAATCAATTTTTTTGTTCGTCATTTTTTTTCGAAGCAAAAAATAAACCTACGACTGCACCTATACCAAATCCAATAGCTCCAAGTATAGCACCACCTATAATTCCACCTACAATAGCACCACCTACAGCTTCTTTGTGCTCTTCTACAGTATCACCTACAGCATTTGTAGCTTCCTTCATTCCACCTTTTAATCTACCATAACTATCTAATTTTACATCTCCATTACTTAAAACATTTGTTTTAACATACATATCTTCTGAAAAGGCACTTAAGGTCACACGATCACAAATCCCTCTAAATTCTCTAGGCATATTTTCTGATTTAACTGCTTTTTTATCCCCTTTTATATCTATTATGCAAGCAGATATTCTATGATCTTTTTCTGAATATGAAATTTCTACTTTATCTCCATTTACTGCTGTTAACTTTTTAGAGGAATTTTGAAAGTTTATTTCCTTACCTCTATACATAGTTAATGCTGTGTCTGTTGTTTCCACACGCTTCATAAGTTACCTCTAAATTTAATAAACTGTTAACCACATATTAAAACCCATTATAGGTTTAACTAACATTGTTATAGCTTCAAAGTTTGATTACAAACAAATTAACTAAGAAATAAATAGTTTTTACTGTATTGTTACAATTTAGGCACTAAAATGCGAATCAAGGGCAAAAATGAGGTTATAGTTGTCAATCTAGATGGTAAAATTCAAACTATTAAATTGATTGTAGATTACAACCAAATTTTGACCCTTTTTGAATAGAAATTGTAATAAGAGTTAACTCCCTTACTATTCACGCTAAAACTTAGATAAGATATAGCTTCTAAAGTATTAATCTTTAATTTTCTGAGGTCAATTTTTATTACAATTTCTATTCAAAAAGGGTCAAAATTTGGTTGTAATCTACATTAATTTACAAGACAATCTTTTATTGTAAAGATTTACAGTCATATAGGTTGAATTAGGTGATAAAAAGAAATTGGTTTCATAATATAGACTTGTTGACCCTTTCTTCTTACAATGTCATGTCATCTCTCTTCATCTAATTCAACTTGTAGGGCTATAATTTTTTATTAAGTTACCATTTAAATCTTTAAAATATAGCGTTAAACTTTAACAAATAGCTATCATTCATGAGTTAGCATTAAAACGCCTTAATTACGCCTATAAATTTGTATTGATGATTAGAGCAAGCTTGCGTGATTTTATTGCTGTAATAGCTAGTTACTACATCGTAGACTAGCTGTCTTGGGGCGGAGGCGCTTATAGCTTTAGTTTCTTCATCTACGG
>CAZMMN010000045.1:0-8684 GCA_964567405.1 uncultured Rickettsiaceae bacterium
AGATTGATAGGAGTACCAAGCATTTGTAGTTTCCCCGGAGCTTTTAGCAGGTTGTTAAGGTACATATTTCTTAGGTAATAACTATGCATTTTAGCTGGTAGGTTGGTGCAGTCTGCATTCCAATACAATAAATCTAAAGGCAAAGGCTTATGACCTAATAAATAGTTATGAATAAAAAATGACCAAACTAAATCATTAGCTCTTAGCAAACTAAAATTGTTAGCGAGATACCGTCCATCAAAATATCCAGTACGCGCCATCTCAGCTTCCATTAATGCAATCGAAGACTCATTAATAAAGATGCCAATGTCACCAGGATTGGAAAAATCTAATAAGCTAGCAATAAAAGTAGCGCTATTAATGCAATTAATATTATTTGTCGCCATAAAGCTTGCAGCGGCAGCAAGCAAAGTGCCGCCAATGCAGTAACCGGCAAGGTTAATTTTTTCATAACCAAGATTCACTATGAACTTAGAAGTTTCTAGCACCCCTTCTCTTAAATAATCTTCAAAATTTTTATGTGCTAGCTCAGCTCCAGGATTAATCCATGAAATGATAAATACCTGAAAATTATTATTAACCAGCCATTTGACTAAGGAATTACTGGGTGACAAATCCAAAATGTAATATTTATTAATCCATGGCGGTACAAGTAGTATAGGAATTGAGTAGGTGTTATTTTGCGGCTCATAACATATTAGCTGAACCAGTTGGTTTTCAAAAACCACTTTGCCTGGAGTGGATGCAATATTATCGCCTATTTTAAAAAATGACTTGCTGGTAGTGGCAATATTTAAAACCTCACTAGATTTCTTTATATCCGCTAGTAAGTTATCAAGTCCCTTTATAAGATTTTGATAGTTACTAGCGAGAGATTCTTTTAGCACTTCTGGATTAGTAAAAACAAAGTTAGACGGGGCAAGAGCATTTATAAGCTGTTGGGAAATAAATTCTAAATATCTTTTTATTTCCGGAGTTAGCTCATACTGAGCAATAGTGCGCTGCAGATACTCAGATGACAATAGATGAAATTGTTTGATAAAATCAAAAAAAATGCTATTTTCCCATTCAGGACTTTTAAAGCGCCGATCTTTACTAGTTGGTTTGTATAGCGGACTAGCCTCCTGTCCTAAAGATTTTGCCAGGGAATAAGAGATTAGGTCCTGTAACTTCTGTATATATTCGAAATTAACATTTAAGAATTTTTGAGGATTTTGCACATATTGCTCAGTTAAGCTTGCGAGCAATATGGTGATCTTATCATTATCAATTAGAGATCTAGGGAATATCCAACCTTTACCTCGCAATATTGAGAGAATAACTTCTTGATATTTACTAGCAATTTTTTTTAAATTTTCTAGTAATTCATTGTTATTATCAACTCCTAACATCTTGACTCGTTGAGTTGCTTATCTATTGCTCCTGTTTTACTTCTGCTTCCAGAATTTGCGGAGGTAAATCAGCAAATTTTAATTGCAGCTTAACTTTATCCCCTACCGCTAAAGGAGTTTTTAAATTAAATAGCATTATATGAATGCCGCCAGGCTGCATTATAACAGTGCTCTGCTTAGGAATAACCAGACTATCAATAGTTACCATTTTACTCACCCCTTTTTCATCTGTAAAAGTTTGATGAATTTCCACCTTATTAGCTGCATCAATAGCAGAAACACTGACTAGTTTATGTTCATTATCACTGTTATTTTTTATAGTCATATATATTGCAGAATTATTACTTGTAGATACAGAAGGTCTTGCCCATGCCTGAGTAATTTCTAACGAAGATGATAATGTTTGATTATCCGCGCCGGCGGAAGACTTATCAGCTGCATTGCTTGAGCTGGAGGGCGTTGGAGAGGCAGAGGCAATAATATTGTAATTAACAATAAATACTAAACTTAGTAAGCTAACAAGCTTTTTAAACATATTTATAACCCGTGACTAAAATAATTTACTTATTCACATAATAAGCAAATTTAATATATAGTGGAAGCTAATCGCAAAAGCCACCACAATTTTTTACTTTTTAAGTCGGGGTGATGCTAACTAGCAATAGTAATCAAGAGAGCTAATAACAACATCAGCACCCATAATAATAGTTAGGAAAATAAAAATTATCATAGTTTTTTGGCTTGCTTAGCTAATTTTTCAAATAAAACTTCGCCATCCTCTTCTTCATTTGCTAGCAATACTCTCTTTTATTCCTCTTCGGGAATCAACCTCTTAATCTCTTTTTCTACTAGTTGCTGAACTATAGAAGGAAGGTTATCATTTAACCATTTTTTAAGTTGTGGTCGCAGCATTTCAATAACTATTTCCTCTAAGGTCAGAGATTTTTTTTTGCCGTCTTTAATTGCAGAACCCGCTTTGTCAGCAAACTCTTTGAGTATGCCTGACACTTCCATAGCTGACTTATCAGAAATCAATCTTTCTTCTTCTAATTCCATCGATAGATCCTCGCTTTCTAGCTGAGAGTCTTTCTCTTTTACCATACTAGTGAGCTCAAGTACCTCATCATTGGCAGGCTTATCTTCTTTATTGCCAGAACGGTTATCAATAATTTTCCTAATTGATTTTAGTATATCCTCAATAGACATATTAGAAGTTTTCCTACTATCTTTACTCACTTAAAATCCTATAACTTTTAGTTTCATTTTTTTGAACTCATCTTCTGGATTGAAGTAAGCTACATTGAGTTTTAAGCTTTTCGCAGTAAGTTCACCTAGCAAAGATTTTAACTGATAAGCAGCTAAAACACATTCCTTATCAGCTGCTACTTTTCTAATTTTAGCTTTATGCAATTTATCTTCAGCATCCAAGACTTCCAATACACTCCTAGTCCCTACTCGCTCTCCTTCCATAATACCATCATAAGCAACTTGCGCCGCTTCTACTTCTTCGCTGGCTGCTTTAATTTTAGACTTAGCAGCATTAAATCCTTCCCAACTTGCAATGCAATCAGAATTATTCTTCTTCATTTGGTCACTAACTTGAATAACAGCGAATGAAGTTTGATTTTTAGCTTTTCTAATTCTTGAATATTCCGCTCCTCCTTGAGTATATATCGGAACATTAACAGATAAAGTAGAAGTAACTGTAGTAGAATTCTGAGAAGAGGAAAAACGGCTTTCGGGATCATAATAATTGCGCCCTGCTTGCACTCTAAAGCTCACTTGCGGCAATAGATTAGCTTTAGCCGCTGTCTCGGTAGCTTTAGCCGCTTCCGCGCTATGTCTTGCATACACTATATTAGGGCTGACACGAACTGATTTTTCAGTCAGTTCTTGCAACGACGCAGGTAATCCTCCAGGTAATTGAGGCATACCAACATTATCGGCACTAACGCCAAAAACTCTTAAAAAATTAGCATTAGCAGCTTGAAAATTAGCGTAAGCAGTTAATTTATTGGTTTCTGCTGCTGCTAGCCCTGCCTTAGCGCTAGCTAAGTCAGTTTCGGTTGCTTCTCCTAGCTTTAGTTTTTCTTCCACCGCTTCTAGCTGTTTATTATTATTTTTGACGCTAGTTTCTGAAATCGCATATATTTCTTTTGTTTCATAGCAATCTAAATAAGCTTTAATAGAATTTAGAATAACTTGCTGTTCAGAAGCATAATACTTACCTCTTGAAGCCCTAAAACTTGATTGAGCAGCTTTAAGATTAGAAAAATCTCTACCCCCATTAAAGATGGGTTGGCTAACAACTAAGCTTTTTTGCAGAGTCTTAACCTCTGAAGTGCTATTATTATACTGACTTTTACCTTTTGTTTTATTATTCACTGAGTCTACTTCCGCTGCAATACTTGGTAAAAACCCCGAGAGCGCTTGAGGAAATTTCTCAATTTCATCGAGAAAGTCACGCTGTATTCTTTTCCAATCATCATTGTTAGTGTAAGCGCTGGTGAGAGCTGCTTCCAAATCAATTGCTAAACTTCTAAAATTTATCAGCAATAGAGTAATCAATAAAATAACTTTATTCATATTTTCCTTAACTATTTTGGTAAATTCTAGAATAGTTAACTGCTATTCACAAGCGCTAAGCTTTTTCTAGATTTTAAACATTTGAATGTGTGGCAAAGCTAGCACTTATTATAGCAAAATTTAGGATTTCAAGCAAGAAACCAGTGCTAAGTTGCATTTTAGCTATTAGAGTATCATGACTAGGTTAATATTTAAAAGGATACATCCTTATGTCCAAACTACCTGAAAACGCACAAGTTAGCCAATTTATATCTAAAGACCAGAATAGCTTAACCGATTCACAAGTTGAGATTTTAACCGCGTTAGAAAATCTTAATAAAGAAGCACCAGTTATAGCAAAAAAGCTAGAAAATAATCTACGAGATTTTCAAGCTTACGCCAACGAACTATTTGCCAGTCAAATACCCGAAGATTTAATGGATAGAAAGGATGAATTATTAGGAATATTTAATCGCACGCTAGTAGAACGCACTGCAACATTAGCAGATGAACTTTCTGCAACTGCACAAAAAAAAGAGAGCATGCTGTTCAATGGTCTCTTAGTATCTTATGCAGTTAAAATCTTAGAGGGTATTTTAGAGTTTGAAAAGAAAATTGAGTCGGTATTCCCAGGCAGTTCCGAAAAAATAATAAAGGCTGCCAGTAATGCTTTAACATCTTTAGTAGCTACTCATTTTCCTACAATAGCTATGGCAATGAAGGCTAGCGGAATTATGGAAAAAGCGGAAAGTTTTTTGAAAATTGATAATCTGGAAAAAACAGTAAAAAACTTAAAAACCAAAATAGCGACCATAGAGCAAGATCAAAAATTAGCAAATATTTATAAAAATGGTATGGAAATCGGTCAAATTGCAGAAATAACTTCCATACCTACACAATCAATAGCAAAATTAGACTTAGACGCATCATCGTTAAAATCAATAAAAAGTAATCTCACTCCCGAATCAAATGCGGCATCTTTTCTACAAGAAGCAAGTAAAGCTGTAGAAATAATGCCAAATAATGAGAAAAACTTAGTTGATAAATTAACAGCGATAAAAGAAGCTATCCACTCTAGCATCAATAATGGAGGCTTATCATTAGACCAAAGTAAAAAGATTACTCAGGCAATTGATAATCGATTCGAGGAAGTTAAGAAAAACCTTCAACCCATATTAAAGTCAGGAGCAAGCTTCTTTGAGAAAGTGGAAGTACAGCAAAAAACCGCTAGCATGATCGTCAAAGTTACTAAAGACGCATTAGACGAACTTAATAAGGATCCTAATAAAACAAGGTTAAACGAGGCGATTATGCAAAACGTTGCCCAAATAGTTAAAGAAACTTTGCAAGGAAACATAATAGAGGTAATGAAGCAAGCAGCAAAATCACCAAGCACCGCCAGAGAACTTGGCTTAAACAATGCTATTAAGGTGAATTTAGATAAGCTCGCTAGCCAGCAAAAATCTGAAGCAATTATCAAGAGATAAATTTGTCAATTCTTTATATTAATTCTAAGTCCATCATATAAAGGAGAGATATTGCAGGGTAATTCTCTAGAAATTTTATGGTAATCTATATTATGATGCATGTTAGTCAAGTAAATTTGACGGGGTTGGTACTGCTCATTCCACTTCAGTACTTTATCCAGACCAGCATGATTGCCACGGGATTGATAATCTGAGCAGTCTAATATCCACACCCCAATCCCTCTGAGATATTTCTCCGATTCCAGCGGAAAATCCACTACATCATTAGAGTAAACAAAATCACCAATTCTCAGTCCCAAACTATTAATTGTCCCGTGGTCTTGCTTAAATAGCTGCACTTGCAAGGCGCCTATAGTTAGCTTATCAAAAAATCCCACTGGATTCATGCTTAAGCTATTATTAGCAAATAAATATTTATGCCGATTTTCCACTGCTAAAGCCGTGGCAACATCAGTGAAAATGTCTAACGGCTTTCCTTGGATAAGGCGAAATACCCGTAAATTATCTATGCCGCTAACATGATCTGCATGATCATGGGTAAGTATTGCGGCATCAAGATTTTTGACATCCTCTCTAATTAGCTGTTCTTTAATATCGAAACCAAAATCCACTAATATTTTAGTGTTATGATCGCTAATAAAGATTGCGCATCTTGTTCTTTTATTATAAGGTGAAGTAGATTTGCATATATCGCATTCGCAGCCTATTACCGGCACCCCAAAGGAAGAGCCACAACCTAGTACTACTATTTGCAACATAAGGTATGTTTGAATTTTTTTATAATTTCGGTGGACTAAATCAACAATTATTTCTCTCTCTTAATCACCTTCTTAATATTAGCATACTGCCTTATTTTTTACAAATCTTTTCGTTTATTTTTGCTATCAGCAATTTTGCTATATGCTACTTAATTTATAGCCTTTACTTCTTTTGGCAACTAATAAACCTTAATAATACTGAGCAATGTCATAATTATTTTTGGAATCGCTACAATAAACTAAGTAAGGTCGGCATAGCATATACAATATTTGGGTTATTTTATGCTTTCCTAAAGTTTACCGTTAACCTACCTCGCCCCTTTTGTTCACTACCGCCAGAAGAATTTATAACCATTGCTGACCTCTCGCACGAGAGGTGCTTATCAAGTTTCCCTAGCGCTCACACAGGGCTTAGCTTGTTAGTTATTTATTTTCTGTGGGAACATTTTAATCAGAAACGGAAATTCGTAGCTGTATTCGTGATTTTATTAGTTGCCCTTTCCCGTATTGTCCTAGCTATGCATTATCCAGCAGACATCATTTATAGCTTATTAATCACTATATTTTTAATAAAAGTTAGTGAGTTTATCTATTGCTTGTTAAAAGATAATATTATAAAAAAAGTTGGTAATATCATATTGAAGTTAAACCGCTCGCTAAGTTAGCGTTATCTTGCTTTACATTGCCTTTGAGCTCTAAAGGGCTGCCAATTACCACAGTTATTACACTAAAAGGCAGAGGCACCATTAACTTATCCCAACTACGAAGAAAAAAGCAATGCGAACAGCTAGCACTAATTGGTATTAGCTTGGCGTCATATTTTCTGGCAATTTGCGTAATGTTGCTATTAATGTTGTAAACTGGTCCGCGCGGACCATCAGGAGTAATGACAATATTGCCGCCTAACTTTAATTTTCTCAGGATTTCCCTAAGAGCAGTGAGGGCATTTTTATTAGTCGAGCCTTCTATAACCTTGAACCCAAATTTGTTAATCACCCTGCTAATAATCTTACCATCTGAGTGGCTGGAGACTAAAGGGCAAATATCGGGATGGTTTCTAAAAAGATGAGGACCCATTGCTAATTTATTGTGCCATAACGCAAAAATTGCTCGATGCTCTTGTAAAAATGCAGTGTTACTATAAGGCTCTAAATATTGCACCCGAAACTGCGATGTACTATATACTAATCGCAAATACCAATATATTAAGTTTGATAGCAGTTTAAGAACAAGCTTGTTTTTTTTTAAAAATAACTTTAAGCGTCGGCGCAATTCTATTGCCATAGCTTATTCTTGGGCAGTAGAAGCTATCAAATCGCGCATTTGCCGTATTGAATCAAGTAAATTATCATAATCTTCATTAGTAGAAGAGCTTGTATGTAGACTATGTAATTTCTTGAGCGTCTCTACCAGAAATTGTACAAAAAACAGAGTCTCCTTCGGCAGCTCCTCAACATTAAGGGAAGCGTGCATTTCATAAAACACATCACTGGCTTTCGTCAGATGTTTATATTTCCCTTCATGGTCTCTCGCATCGGCACATTTTTTGGCTTGATAAATCAACTTCATTATTTCATCAAATATAAATATCATCTGATCTAGCTTACTGCCAGTTAATATCGCGGATTTATACTTAGAATATAGGTTCATCTTTCTACCTTAAATATAAATGAAGGAGCCGCCTTACGAAGCTCCTTCAAGAAGTAAGTTTTACATTGTAATTAAGCTTGGCTCATCGCCTCAAATAACTGTTGAAAAAGCATGTCCTGCCATCTAAATTGTTCTTCTATGTCTCTAATTCGGCTAATTTTTATATCTATTTTTTTCTGCTCTTGCTCAATTTTTTGTTTTATTATAGTTTGTTGATCTTTGAGCTCATTAACTTTTGCTTTCTGCTCTTTTTCCATAGTTTTAACGCGCTGTTCTAGCTTATCCAAGCTTACACCTACTTGATTAAGCTCCCCATTTTGTACAGTAGAGACTGCTCGAGTGTTATTAGCTGCACCGTTTTGATTCCACATTAACTCTGTCCCATCTCTTAGCTTAATGGTATGCTTGGTAGCATCATAGGTTGCGGCTGCCCAATTTGCCCCTTCATCCGATGATTCTTCGGCAGTAACTCCCCCATCAACCGCAATACTGACTTTCACTTGCACAGGTTTAGTCGAGCTTCCTGGCGTCAAGCTAATTAGGCTAGAGCCGTTATTAAGGATACCTTTAACCTGTTCCACTGAGCCTAACAATGTCTTTTGCAATTTGTCTTTATCTTTCCAAGCTGCTTCAAGTTTTTTTGTATCTAAATGCACTTGTTCTGCTCCATCATCAGAGTTAGTCCGTGTTAGCGCTCCATTAGAACTTAGCGCTCCCGACACCAACTTATTCACCATATCTTCTGCATCTCTTATCGCATTCTCAGCCTCATAATTCCTAGCACGATTATTTCCTTCAGCTTGTTCCTCTAACGCCGTTTTGGCTTTATGAAT
>CAZMMN010000046.1:0-8218 GCA_964567405.1 uncultured Rickettsiaceae bacterium
ATAACAAAGCTGATTTTTAGCGCTTCTTGAGCTCCCCATCCATCCCCCTCCCCTATTCTCTGACGCGCCTGCCAACTTAAACACAGCGATTGTTCACTAAAAACACAATGATTAATATAAGGTGGCGGTAGTTTTTGGGATTTATTGGCAAATAACTTAGTGATTATTTCTTGCCCTACTTTAAAATATATTAGCTTCTGCTCTAAGGTTACAGCTAGAGTTAGTAAGTTGACGCCAGCTGCAAGCAAGACGAAATTTTGGTTATTGCTATGCGCAGCAAGCTTATTTTCAGTTGTATACTGACCTCGGACTAAAGAAAAAATTTTGTATAAATCCTCATCTAATTGCTGCCATTTGCTAAAGCTAATAATTTCCTCTCCCCATAATGCTAAGTTCCAGCCTGGCGTTACAGAATTTAGAAAACCGGGGCAAGAAACTACACAACAAGACAGCTCATCAATCACAAAAATATTAGCATGCTGGTTATGCTCAAAAGAAATAACTTTGCCAATTGCGGAATTAGCGCTTAAGGTCATTATTTTACTATATTGATTAACATCATTGCTAAAAGAAGCATATAAAGGCAAAGGACGCGTGGCTTGTAGATATACAGCCAAGAAAGGGTAGTCGTTACCGCTAAAAACGAAAGGCAATTCCACAACCAAGCAAACTGGCTCTTCTATTTGCTTATTTTCTGTTCCATGATAGTTTGAAATAGTTGGCAGGCGGTAAATTGCTAAGTCATCAATAATTCCTTGTACTTCTAAACTAATCCCTGTCAGTCTTATTTCTATTATCCTAACATTATACTCCGCCCCTAAATAATAGTAGTATTAGGATCATTAAACTCTATCCCTGGCTTTATGGTGCACGCAGCAGCATCCAAACTATCTCCAAACCAAACAACTACCACCGCTATCCATTCAATATTCGGACAGATAAGCTGCAATTGATTAAGACTATATAAGCTGTTAGGCAAAGATAAGCGATTGTGAGAGTTAATAACCTTGCGAGTAATTGGTATGTTATTATTATCCCGGATAATTTTATATTGAGTTATTGTGTCATACACAAACTCGCCACAACCGGGAATTATCACTATAGAATTTACTAACCCTTCCACTCCCGTGAAGCTTTTAACATTAGGGCGACGCAGCACTTCAAACGAAAGATTAGGAATCATATTATTGAAGTCAGCTAACGGCAGATTGTCAAAGACTATATAAGCAAGACCCCGAAAAGCAGGGGTGCTTTCCCTACCCATCATAGAGGCAATTAAAGGATCGGGGAGTTGCTCCTCGGTTCCGTGGTAAAGTCTAAATTGGTAGCAGCTAATATCTACCAATTCATCATTCCCCCACACTCGCCCAATTTCGGTAATTTCTCCTTCACACAACGCCAGAGCAAATGATAGATAATATTCACATTCAAAATTTTTCTGTATCCCTTTAGTTTGCTGAGAATGACGAAAATATTTTCGAATGCTTGTTAGTTGCTGGATTTCTTTAATTTGACTTGCCCAAATAATCTTGCCTTTGGTTCTTGCATAGCCAAAAATCAAAGATATTGGTTTACCTATTTGAGCAGTAGATAAGTTAAAACTATCTTTAATATTTTGAAAGTTAGTATATTCTTCCTCTTCATAATTTTGGCTTTCTAAATAGTTGCCTAGCAGCCTACCGGCAAATCTGCCAATAACAGATAAAATACCGCCTCCTGCCGCCTTACCTGCTATACTGCCTAAGGAAGAAAAAACTTGTCCCCACATATGTTAGCGACTGTTGATAAAAACAGCAGCTTAACATAATTAATAAGCTGACTAAGACAATCGACGCTTTACTCTACTCTAGGGAAAATTGCTATAGGCTCTGCTATGCTTGCCCCTAGCACAATAGAATGCGCTTTGGTTAAAAAGCTAAAATTTCTCTCAGTTGCTGGTATACCAAGCTGATCCAGCATTTTTTCTGCTGAGCTGGGAATAAATGGTTGCAGCATAATAGCTATATATCTTAGTGTCTCCAGTATTGCATATAAAACTATTAACATTTTCTCGGGATCGGTGTTTTTTAAATGCCACGGCGCTTGCTGATAGATAAATATATTAGCCTCTTCAGTTAGCCCTATTATATTATCCAACACTTCATTAATCTTAAATTCCTGCATTAAGGCAAAATTTTTACTTGCTAGTGCCACTGCCATGGTAAGCATCGGCAATTCATGAGCTTGCTCTATTTGAACCTGACTGATAAAAGGGATTCTAGCATTATTGTTTTTATAAATAAAAGCTAAAGTGCGCTGCATTAAATTGCCAATTTTATTGCTTAGCTCACTATTAACTCGATTAATAACGCTATTATGGGAATAATTTCCATCTGAGCCAAGGATAACTTCTCTGATTAAAAAATATCTCACCGCATCAATCCCCAATTCCTCAGCCAGCTTAAAAGGATCAATAACATTCCCTACAGATTTAGATATTTTTTGTCCTTCATTAGTCCACCAGCCGTGAGCAACAATTGATTGAGGGGGCTCTAGCCCAGCTGCCATCAAAAAAGCTGGCCAATAAACAGCATGGAACCGTAATATATCTTTACCAATAATATGAGCATTTGCTGGCCAAAACTGTTGATACTTGTCACCGTTCAAATCAGGATAACCAAGAGCCGAAATGTAATTAGTCAAGGCATCCAGCCAGACATACATGACATGCTTTTCACTGCCTGGCACCTTAATTCCCCATTCAAAGCTAGTTCTAGAAATAGAGAGATCAGCTAGACCACTTTTGACAAAACTTATTACTTCATTATATCTAGACCTTGGTCTTACAAAATCTGGATTAGCTTCATAAAATTTTAATAATTTTTCCTGCCATTTTGCTAAGGCAAAAAAATAGCTTGGCTCTTCCACCCATTCCACGGGAGCCCCTGTAGGAGAGAGATTGCCAGCTATTAACTCAGACTCATCATAAAACGCCTCGTCCCTTACACAATACCACCCTTCATACTTACCAAGGTAAATATCCCCACTACTTGCTAGCTTTTGCCAAAAATTCTCTGCGGCTCTCTTGTGACGTTCCTCCGTAGTTCTGATAAAATCATCGTTAGAAACATTTAGCTTCTGCATTAGCAACCTAAAACTTGCTGACATTTTATCCGTAAAGCTTTGTGGTGCCATTTGGCTCTTCAGCGCTGACTTTTCTACTTTTTGACCATGTTCGTCGGTACCAGTCAAAAAAAAAACATTTTTCCCCGAAAGACGCATGAACCTAGCCAGCACATCAGCTACTACACTGGTATATGCGTGCCCTATGTGAGGAACATCATTTACATAATAAATTGGTGTGGTAATATAATAATTGTTAGTTGACATGAGACCGCTTGCACTGGTGAATTGGTGAGCCCGCCGGGATTCGAACCCGGGACCCCCTGATTAAAAGTCAAGTGCTCTACCGGCTGAGCTACGGGCTCATTATATAATCATTGCTCTTCCTAGTCTTAAAAGACTTATACGCAAAATATGTTTTTACTTTATCCAGTAAAATTGGTAATATGTCAATAATTATTTCAAAAAGAGATAGAAATAACATATGCATTCTGACGTGGCAGTCATCATTCCCGCAAGGATAGGCTCACAAAGACTAGCTAATAAGCCGTTACAGCTAATTGGCAACTACAGTTTGATTGAGCATGTAGTATCACAAGTAAAAAAAACTGAGTTAGAAAATATCTATGTTGCTACCGACTCCTCTTTAATTGCCAGCAAAGTGGTAGACAATAGAGTTAGCTGCATAATGACCTCCTCTAGCTGCCGTTCTGGTACCGATAGGGTCCATCAAGCGATAGAATCGCTCCCCGCAAAAGATAAAATTAAGTATGTAGTTAATGTGCAAGGCGATATGCCATTTATTGATCCTGCAAGCATTTTAAAAGTAGTAGAGGAGTTAAAAAAGCACAAATTTCCTATCATAACTCCTGTAGTAGAGGTAGGGGAAGAAATGGTAAAGGGCATTAGCAATGTTAAGGTAGTAACTGACTTAAACGGCAAAGCTTTATATTTCTCTCGCAATCTTATTCCATTTGGCGCAAGCAAGTTTTTGTATCATGTAGGAGTGTACGGATTTTTAAGAGAAACTTTATCTCAGTTTGTAGCTCTGCCACCATCTGAGATAGAACAATTAGAACAACTCGAACAATTAAGAGCGTTACAAAATGGCATTGAAATTGGCGTATGCTATGTAGATAATGTTCCAATTTCAGTAGATACACAAGAAGATTTAGACAAAGCCATAGCCCATTACAGCCAAATGATTAAATAAATAATTAATATGTTTAAAAGAATAATTCTATCAATGTTATTTGCGTTTAGTTCCATGACTTATGGAGAGACCCGAATAAAAGATATCGCCGCAGTAGAGGGAGTGCGGGAAAACCTACTTATCGGTCACGGGCTAGTCGTGGGTCTTAGTGGCAGTGGCGATAATTTACAAAACTCAGTATTTACTCAGAAAGGTCTAACTGATTTTTTAGAGAGGTTAGGGGTAAATATACAAGGTGCTAACTTAAAAACTAAAAATATAGCAGCAGTAACAGTAACCGCGAGCTTACCTCCATTTGCTCGTCAGGGATCTAGAATTGACATAAAAATTAGTGCTTTTGGTGATGCAAAAAGCATTAAAGGAGGCACTTTGCTTGCTACTCCAATGGTTGGAGCGGATGGCAATGTTTACGCAGTAGCACAAGGACCAGTTTCTTTAGCGGAGTTCACGCCAGCCTCTGCAGAAGTAAAAACTAAAAGCCAATCGGTTGAAACAAACGGCTATATCCAAAATGGTGCCATAGTTGAAAATGAAATTGACTTTAAGCTTACTGAGTTAGAAAAGTTAAAATTCGTCTTGTATTCGCCCGATTTCAACACCGCAATAGCAGTGGCTGACGCCATCAACAATTATATCTCTGGCAATACCGCATCTGCCCTAGACGCAGGGACTATTGAAGTGATTGTGCCTAATTATCGCCGCGGTGACGTAATAGAATTTATTGCAAATATCGAGAGTTTAAGTGTTAAGCCAGATTATAAAGCAAAGATCTTCTTTAAGGAAGCTGCCGGCACAGTAGTAATCGGCGACAAAGTCCATGTTAGACCAGTGGCAATAGCACAAGGTAACCTGGTGGTGAATGTCGGACAACTTGATTATGACAAATTCAGCCCCTTCACGAGTGAAGCCCGGCAAGATAGAAGTAATAAATTTGTTAATGAAAAGCGGGGCAGGAGCGTCCATCAACTAAACGAAGCAGCTACTCTTAGCGAGCTGGTAGCTGGACTTAATAAGCTCGGTGTATGGCCACGCGATATAATAAATATTTTACATAATATGAAATCAGTGGGCGCTCTTGACGCTGTAATTGAGGTAAGGTAGGTAATGACTAAGACCAATATTTCGCAGTTCGTGCCTGTTTATGAGAAAAACCCTGTTAATAACACCTCAAATAGCATTTCTAATGCGCAAAAACAAAATGGGGTGAATTTTTCTAAAACTTTAAAGGCGGAAGTCAATAAATTAGAACAATCCGCAATAGTTAATAAAAGTAATTTCGCTAACAATGGCACAAATCTTGCTAATAAAGAGATAAATGAACCTTTAATGAAGATAGCAGAACAATTTGTGCAACAATTTATGACTTTTTATTTTCAGTCAATGGCTAAAGCTTCAGGTACAACTCAGGATCAAGCTCCTGAAGTGCAATTTTGGCAAGAAAAGCGAATAGAAGCAATGGTTAGCACAACAAATCGAAAAGATAACATTACAGGTGGATTGGTTAAGGATGTTTATGAACAACTAATAAGAACGCAGCGGGTTGAAAATGAAAAATAATTCCAAACCAGCACTTAAGCCTCAAAATAGATTGCTAAGATCATATATTGCCTGTAGCGACGGTCTTACCAGCTTAATAGAAAAAGAAATTACCATTTTAGAGAATGGGCAAGTTAATATGTTGGAAAAGCTTGCTGCCAAAAAAGATGAGTTTATAGAACAATTGCAAGGGATGGAGAAAGAAGCGCAATTACTTTCTAAACAAAACGCCACAAAAGATGCTTCTTTGCTAGAGAGAGCGCGAGTCAGTCACGAAAAACTGCAGCAAGTGATGCAACGCAGCAAAATTCTGCTACAAAGTCATCTAACAGTTAGCAATCAAATAATTGAAGTTTTTAAAGAAAAGCAACGCTCTCAATCAGCTAACTTGCTAGGCTATGACAAAGAAGGGAAAAATCCATCAGCAAAGAAGCTTGAAAAACACACGCCTGCAGTAAATTTATCTAATAAAGTTTAGAATAGAGGAAAAAATGTCAAAGGTTTTAAGTAACACTACCCAAGCCCTGCAAAGTGGTAAGAAAAGCATAGAAACCATTAGCGATAATATTGCTAATGCCAATGCTCTAGGGGCTCATCGTATAGATGCAGTAACTACTACTACCGCTTATTCAGGGGGCGATAGTCTTGGTATAAAAACTACCACACTTAGAGCTAACGATCCCTTCCTGCAGCAATCAGTTAGGCAAAACACAACTGCAGCTTCTAAGGCAGACATAATCAATAAATATTTGCAGGAAATTCAAATAGCGATTTCTCAGCCTAATCAGGAAAATAATTCCGCATTAGTAGATACTACTAATGCGCTTATTACTGCTGCAACCGGGGATGCAAAAGATAATCCTCAACTTATGAAGCAGAATTTTGTAGCAAAAGCAAATGATTTTACTCAAGCATATAATTCTGTTATTGAGAAGGTTAATTCTTTAGAGCAACAAGCAAGCAAGGATTTAGAAAATTATATTACAGAACTAAATAGCAAGCTGAACTCCTTATCCAAAATTAATAAAAGCTCTAGCACCACCACTACTAACACACGCTTAATGGATGAAAGAGATAGGGTTATTAATAATATAGCCGAGATTTTGCCTATCAAAGTACAAGAGCTGAATAACGGGCAAGTATGCCTCAGGGGTCCGCAGGGAATATCATTAGTAGATAGTACCTCATATGCGGAGTTTAGCTATGCTGACTCAAAATTAACAATTGTATATGTTGATCAAAGAGGGAAAAAATCCGCTGCTCTGGAAATCCCAATTGAGCAGTGCAAAGATGGAACAATTAGCGGATTAATAGAATTGCAAGAAAATATCTTGCCAAAAACTAAAGAGCAAGTAACGAGTTCATACAAAGCAACTATTAATGAAGTTAATAGGATCTGCAATAACAGCTCAACCTACCCGCCAAGCACCAAACTGCAAGGACAAACGTCAATTCGCTTATCCGATGAATTTAAAGCGAGCGGCAAATTCAACCTAGCTTTTACTGATAAAGACGGCAATCCGCTTACTGGCACAACCGGTAGAGTAAGAGACGTTACAGTCAACCTAGAGAATTTGGGTAGTAATTCCTCAGGCAATGTAAACACTCGAGATTTAATAAATGAGTTAAATGAATTGCTGCGAGCTCCCTCTTCAGCGCGCTTAGTACTCGGAGAAATTCGCGACAATACTAATAATGCTATAGCGAACAATTATCTATTAAACGACATTCAACTAGTTACCAAGTCAGAACTTAGAGATGGTAAATTAGCTGTTGGCTTGTTTGTAGACGGCAATAATTATTTCGGCAGCAACGTCCAAATAATGGGTGTTACTATAAACCCTGCAGGAGTAGCTGTGAATATTCCTGCCAATCAACTGCCTCAGATCGCTGCTGTAGAGAAGGAATTTTGCGGTACAATTGACGGACAAGTTGCCCTTACCAATATTAATGGTGGAGACGTTATTCGAGTAAAAATTAGAGTAGACGGTGGCAATGGCATCATGCAAACTGGTATGATTGATTTTACCGTGCCTGCTGAGGGCGTAAAAACAAACGGCAGGATAGTTGGAACTATACCAGTAATAGCTGGTAATATGTTACAAGCACGAACTTGCACACACGCAACTATTGGCACTGCGAAGCTAGTAGATAAGGAAGGAAACGAAATTACGGATGAGAACGAAGAAGGCACGCTCGTTATTGAAACGGTGAATAAAGATTTTAGGATTATTATCAATGAAGGTGATAGCCAGATGATAAATTCTGCCGATGATAGCAGCGAAGAAATCAGCAAGGGCTTTAGTCATTCGTTAGGACTTAATAATCTATTTATAGAAAATAATGATGGAACGGCAAAAGTTCGCG
>CAZMMN010000047.1:0-8009 GCA_964567405.1 uncultured Rickettsiaceae bacterium
GCGCCTTGAGAGTTATTTTCTTGTTCACGCTATCTTCCTCCACCACCTCAAGCTTACTAAACCAGGCTCGATCAACATCCGCGCCTAAGATTTTAACCAAACACTGCCTGATTTTAAACCATACGGAATTGCTGTCTAGCTCGCTTAGATATGCGTAGTATTACCAGCTCATGTTATGTAGTAGGTATTAAAGCTGATATATTTTGTAATTCTTTAAAAGCTATTATATTTGCTTTTAGTAATAGCTTATATTTTATAGCAAAATATATCCGCTTTAATACCTACTGCGTAACATAAGTTATTTAGCAACAAGCTGAAAAGCCAAGTCATTTGCCCAAGAAGAAATACTCCCTGCCCCCATAATCACTATAAAATCTCCTGGTTGAGCTTTATTTGCGATCAACTGGGTTATCTCCTCACGCGAAGCAACAAATTCTACTTGTGAATGAGAATTAGCGCTTTTTATCCTGCCAACTAGCTCTTGCCCGGAAATATTTTCTATTGGCTGTTCGCCCGCACCATAAATTTCCGTAATGTAAATCTCGTTAGAATCAACAAAACAATTAACAAACTCGTCAAATAGATACTGCACTCTTGAATAGCGATGCGGCTGGAAAAAAGCTATTACTCTACCATTTTGTTTGTCAGCTATTGCTTTTGCTGTTGCTAGGGTTGCCTTTACCTCAATAGGATGATGGGCATAATCATCAATAATGCTAGCACCGTTATATTCACAAATTCTAGTAAATCTCCTTTTAACTCCTTTAAAGCTTTTAAAGCTATTTTTAATAGTCTGTAAACCGAAATCCATTTCGGCAGCTATTGCTATTGCTGCCAGGGCATTTAACACGTTATGCTTGCCAGGAATTGGGATATTTACTCGTTCTATCATGCTAGAGCCATGTATATTTGGGAGGTTAATTTTCACATCAAAGGTTGATGAAGAAACACCCAGGTCAATATTATAGGCTTTAATATGAGCTTCCTCAGCCTCTACTCCATAAGTTATCACTTTGCGCTCTGTAATAGAGGCAACTAAATCTTTTACTACTGGATGATCGGCGCAGGCAACCGCAAAACCATAAAATGGAATGCTACCTATAAACCGTCTAAATGCTTGCACTAGTGTCTCAAAATCCCGGTAATAATCCATATGCTCAGCATCAATATTAGTAATAACAGCTACGGTAGCAGGAATATTAATAAATGTAGCATCAGATTCATCAGCTTCGGCGATCAAGTAAGGATCAGAACCTAGATATGCATTAGTAGACTTATTATTAATTACCCCTCCATTGATAACAGTAGGACTTAACCCCGCTGCTTCAAACATACAAGCAATTAATGAAGTGGTAGTGGTCTTACCATGCGAGCCGGAGACTGCTATAGAATATTTCAGTCGCATTAACTCTGCTAACATCTCAGCTCTTTTTATTATTGGCAACCTTTTGAGTAAGGCAGCTTGCAGTTCAGGATTATCTGATTTTATTGCTGAGGAAACCACTATGTAAGAGACATTGTCTATATTGTGGCTATGGTGCCCTTCAAATACTTCAACCCCAATAGATTTAAGACGCTTGGTATTATAATTTTCTATTAGATCAGATCCCTGAATACTATATCCTAAATTATGCATTATTTCTGCAATACCACTCATTCCAATCCCGCCAATACCAATAAAATGAATTACTCCTAGAGAATTGCCTTGAGTTTTTTTTAAATCCATCCATAACATTACTTTGGCTCCTTTCTCTCATGGTGAATATAAAGCTCGCGAGCTCTTGTCAAAATTTTATCTTCTAAAGTAAGTGCCAAATCAGTCTTCTTATCAATTTGTTCCCATTTGCCGTCTTTGATTACCCTCTCAAATACCTTGACCTCAATTGAGTCGGGGTTAATTAGACTATCCTTAATTAATACATTAATCTTGAAGCTAACATTTGGTTTATTTTTAGGACTGTACCAATCGGTAATAATCACCCCTCCATTAGAATCAACACTGCTAAGGGGAAGAAAATCTAAGATTTCAATTGTGGCTTGCCATAAATATTTATTAACATAGTTAAGATGAGCTCTAGTTGACTCATTTTTAATTTTGCCAGGTTTAAAAATGATCCCTTCTTCGCCGAGAATTGAACCCATTTCATCCGCATCTCTCTCTTCTTTAGTTTTAGGATAGTCACCACTTGCTAAGCAATTGGAAACAACTGCCACACACAATAAGCTAGCAACTATAGTTTTTTTAAATCCTAACATTATATTCTCTATTAATTTATTTACTTATACTAATTCTTATTTCCTGTTAATCGTTAGCACCATTTTAATTATAAGGTATTCTTATTTACCCTATTATATAATCGGTAATACTCACCTCTTTTGTCTAGCAATTGTTGATGAGTTCCCTCCTCTGCAATTATTCCTTCTTTCATTACTACTATATTATCAGCTTCAATAATGCTTGATAAGCGGTGGGTGATGATTAAAGTAGTTCTACCTTGTCTTAGCTTTTTCAAAGAGTGCAAAATTGATTGCTCAGAACTTAAATCTAGTGAAGATGTTGCCTCATCCAGAATCAAGATTGGTGCGTCTTTTAGAGCTGCTCGCGCTATTGAAAGCCTCTGACGTTGTCCGCCGGAAAGTGTAAAGCCACCACTGCCTATTATTGTTTCGTAACCTTGAGGCAAGCTTAAGATAAATTCATGAGCATCCGCAAATTTTGCCGCTTCTACTATTTCTTTAAAATTGCTGTCTGGCTTTCCATATGCAATGTTTTTAGCTATAGTAGTATCTAATAATACAGTTTCTTGGGTTACAAGCGCTATCTGCTTTCTTAGCGAGTTAATAGTAATCTCTTTAATGTTGCAGCCATTAATCAAAATCTCTCCCGCAGTAGAGTCATAAAACCTAACAAGCAAGTTAGTAAGAGAGGTCTTGCCGCTTCCTGAACGACCAACTAACGCGGTTGTTTTATTGCTCGCTAAGTTAAGATTAATAGTTCTTAAAGCTACTTTTTTACCAAACCGCAGCTCAATATCCTTAAAAACCACCACTGGGTTAGTAAGTTCAATATCACGAGCATATTCAAGATCCTTTATGCTGGGCTTTATGTCTAAAATATAAAATACTCTTTTAGCTGCCGCAATACCTTCTTGCAAATTTACGTTTAAAGATACTAAACTCTTAAAGGGTCTATAAGCTGTTACAAAGGCAGAAATAAAAGCGAGTAAGGCGCCAGGGGTGGTTTTCCCTTCTATTACTAGCATGCCTCCATACCATATTATTCCAGCTGCTGCCATTCCGCTGAGAATCTCCATAATAGGTGAAGTTAACGCATCTAGCTTGGCTACTCCTTTATAAAAATTTAATATTTTAGTGGTGATAGCTTTTGCTCTTCCTGCTTCCTGCTCTTCAGCTAAAAATGATTTAATCACTTTAATTGACTGGAAAGTTTCATCTAGCTTAGCCGTATAATTAGCTAGCTCTGCTTGTGCATGTCCAGATATTTTTCTTATTCTTCTACTCAGTTTCTGAATAGGGTAAATCGCCAGAGGGAAGGCGACAAATACTACGGAAGATAGAGCGGGCTCTAGCTTAAACATTAAAGCTACCAATAAAATTACAGTAAGAAAATACTTTGCACATCCTACTAATAAATTTGATACGGCACCACGCATTATTGCTATATCATTAGTAAAATGGGATATTAAATGTCCCGAAGATTGGGATTGAATAAAACTAAGATCCGCTTTAAGTAGATGTTCATACATTTTCATTTGAATATCAGTAAGGATTTTTTGCCCAATATATCTAATCAAATAGCTTTGGTAATATTCCGCTCCACCTTTAAGGGTATATATGCCTACAATTATTAAAGGCAAAATATTTAACATTTGTTGATCATGGGTTAAAAAGATTTGATCAATAGTGGGCTCGACTAGACGCACAATAATAGCAGAGCAAGATGCGGCTATTATCATGAAGAAGATAGCTAACAATATTGGTTTTAAATATGGGCTAACATGGTTAGCTAATAATCTTTTTAGTATATAACTTGAGCTATATGAATCTTTTGCTTTCAAAGATATTTCCTCCTGGGTTTAAGATTATATGAAAGAAAGGTTTTAATTTGCTCTACTGACTCACAGTATTTTTAAGAGCATTTTATAACTATTGCAAATAAAATCATTATATGCCCAAATAGTAGCCTTTAGCTCTAACAGTATGAATTATAGGGATTTCTTCCTCGGTTATCTTTAATGCCGCCCTTAACCTATTAATATGCACATCTACTGTGCGATAATCAATGGCTCTCTTACTTCCCCACACATACTCTATAATCTGCTGACGCGAATAAATTGAGTTAGGCGAATGAATAAGCAACTGTAATATCTTAAAACCTGTAGGGCTCACATGGATTGCTTTATTATTGCGAAAGATTCTATATACCACTAAATCTAAGCTAATGTCTTTATATTTAATGATTTTTGATTGGAGGGTTGGCTTTGAGCGTCGTAGCAAAGATTTAACAAGCAGTACAAGCTCGGACACAGCAAACGGATAGTAGAGCGCTTCTATTATAGAACCACGACTCAATTGGTCTACTTTAATGGTTTTTCCTTCTTCCAACAGAAAAACTATGGGAATTTGCTTTAATTCTTCTATTTGCTTAATTTGTTGTATTGTTTGTAATTGCATTTTATTGCCTTCTGTCGCTCCGATAATTATAGCGCTAGGTGAATTAATGTCATACAGCTCCAATAATTCTTTACCAAAATTATCTATTGCTACTACATCACAATTATTTCTTTGTAGTAAATTACATATTTGATTTCTTAAAGGCTTGTCTACTCCTAGGACAAGAATCTTAGGTAAGTAATTGTTATACACTCTTAACCTACTAAATTAGTATATAGTATAAATATATTTATGGGTAGAATAGATCTGTACAAGCTGATTATACTATTTTAAATAGTCCATAATACCCAGATGTTCTTAAAAGATCTACTTGCAAGCTATAATAATAGAGAATAATGCTTGAATAAAGTATTTTAAATTGCTATAAATAATCCTTTAGTTAAAATTTTATTTTTGGAGCTTGGATATATGGCTTTTTATGAATCAGTTTTTATCATACGTCAAGATGTATCGTCTGCAGATGTGGATAAAATAATTGAGGATTTTAGCAGGATTGTCCAAATTAACAGCGGCAAAGTTATAAAAACTGAGTACTGGGGAGTGCGTGGTTTAGCCTATGAGATTGCCAACAACAAAAGAGGGCATTATGTTCTCCTAGGACTTGAAGCAACTCACCCGGTAATACAAGAAATAGAAAGACGTATGAAACTTAGTGAAAATGTCATCAGATTTTCTACTAAAAGAGTTAATGAAATCAGTAGTGATTATTCGCCGATTTTGAAAAGCAAAGCTTCAGAGAATGTAGAAGCAGTCAATGTAACAACTTAACATATTTTATTGAATAATAAGGAAAATTATAAAAATGACTCAAGATACTACTGAAGTTAAGTTAATGCCCAGAACGGCAGATAGAAGTAACAAAAAAGCTTTTTTTAGAAAGCGTAGAGGCTGTCCTTTATCTATTCCTGGTAGCCCTCCTATCGATTATAAAAACCCAGAGCTACTAGCAAAATTTATCTCTGAGGGTGGAAGAATGCTGCCTAGCAGAGTTACTAATGTTTGTGCTAAAAAACAGCGAGAACTCAAAAAATCTATTAAGAGAGCGAGGGTTTTAGGTTTACTGCCTTTTATTTTTCAAGGAAAGTAGCTAGTAGAATAGCTTGTTAGTGAACAACAGCAAAGATATAATTTTTTATTAATTGTTAGCAAAATTGTGTATGAAAGTTATTTTAATTAGTCCAGTAAGAAAGCTGGGGAAAATTGGCGAGACCGTATCTGTGAAGAAAGGGTTTGCGCGTAATTACCTCATTCCTCAAGAACTGGCAATCATTGCTACTAAGGCTAATGAAAAGTCAATTGAGCAACAAAAAGCTGAGTTTGAATCAAAAAATATGCAAGCCAGATTAGATGCTGAATTGGCAGCAAGTTCTTTATCTAATCAAAGCATAACTTTTATTAGACAAGCATTAACAGATGGAACATTATATGGTTCTGTAGGCATTAAAGAGATAGCTAAGGAGATTAAGAAACTTATTAACTGTAATGTAACTCTGAGCAGTATTTTACTCAAAGAAGCTATAAAATCTACTGGAGTATTTGCAGTAGATATATCCCTCCATCCAGAAATAGCGCACATTTCTATAACTATAAACGTCGCTAGATCCGACATAGAGGCGACAGAAGCTTTTAAAAATTATAAAGCTGCTACTGAGATAATAGATACTCCACAAGTTGCCTAATAAAATTGACGATACAGCTATAAACTTACTCCTGCTAATGCTACTTAAACTAGTTTGTAAGGTTTCTGCTAATTAACTTACAAAAGAATTAAGGAGTTAATTAAGAAATTGTGCGGTGATTATGGATAAACTAAATATCATAGCTGAAACGAAGGTTTTAGTGCAGGCACTGTCCTTTGCAAATTCAGTAGTAGAGAAACGTAACATTATAGCTGCGCTGGAAAATGTCAAACTTGCAGCAAAAGGCAATATGCTGGAAATTATCGCTGCTAACTCTGACATATATTTGAGCCAAAGCATTAGAGCGCAAGTGATTAGCGAAGGTGAAATCACTGTTCCTACACAAACATTTACAGATATAGTGCGCAAAATTACTGATCAAGAGGTAATGCTAAAAGTACCCAGCAATAGCTCCCAATTTGAAGTAGTAGGTAGAAATTGTCAGTTTAGCCTTGCCACCTTACCAGCCAATCATTTCCCTGCTATGGAGGACATAAAAGAAGAAGCCAGTCTAAAAGTAGCGTGCAGTGAGCTAACAAAAATAATTGAACATACTCATTTTTCCATCTCCTTAGAAGAAACAAGGTATAATTTAAATGGTATTTACTTGCATACGAGAAAGGGGGAGCTTCTTGCAGCCAGTACTGATGGGCATCGTCTTTCGGTAGCCTCCACCGCATTTAATAACGCAAGCAACGTACAAGATTTTGGCGTTATTTTGCCACGTAAAACTATAGAAGAGATAATAAGAATATTTAAAGATGCAAAGAATATCCAAGCAGACATAGAAATTATATTAGGAGTAAATAAGATCAAATTTATTTATAATAATATTATCTTACTTTCTAGGCTGATTGATGGCACTTTTCCTAGTTACGAAGAATTCATCCCCAAAAAGAATAATTCTAAGCTTATTATTAATGCAAAGCTACTGGCAGAAGTCATTGATAGAGTAGCCACAGTAACAATTGACAGATTTAGAGGCATAAAGCTTTTTTGCTCCGTTGATCATATAGAAATTACTGCTTCTGGGGAATCCCGCGGTAGCGCTACAGAAAAAGTACCGTATTCACAGGAAAGCAGCAGCTTATGTCAGTTTGCAGGAGAGGAAACTATATTAATAGGCTTTAATCCGAAATATCTACTTGATATTTTAAATACCATAAAAAATAATCATATTGAATTCTATTTTACTGATTCTTCATCTCCGGTGCTAATTAAATTGCCAGATAATACCAATTACACATTTGTGGTAATGCCGGTTAAGATTTGAGCTGAGTATACCTCTTCAACTTGATAGTATACTGGACTGAATTTTCAAGGCAAATTTTCACTAATTTTGTTTTCCACTTTAAGTTATCTTTAAGCAGCATTTTGTAGATAATCCAGATAGATGTTCATTGGTTTTTTATAATCTATACTGGAATGAAATCTTTGATTATTATATTTATTTATATAACTATTGACCCCCTTTTTAAGTTCTTTAACGTTCTTAAAATCATTGATGAATAGACAATTATATTTTAAAGTTCTAAAAAATCTTTCAATTGCGATGTTATCAATACTTCTACCTTTACCATTCATTAGACCTCTTTCGAAACTAGTGATTTAACAAGAAGTATGATAAATTAGGAG
>CAZMMN010000048.1:0-7892 GCA_964567405.1 uncultured Rickettsiaceae bacterium
AAATTCAGCCTTATATCCTACTCTACTTAGCTCATTTATTATTAAGCTGCGCAGATTTTCTGGTGGTAATTTATTTTCTGAATCTATATAAGTAATTTTCATATTACTTTGAGCTTTATTGATAACCATGCCTACCCAGTGCATACCATACAGATTTAGTGGAACTAAAATTATTAGATCACTTAGTGAGTAATCTATTAAAGATTTGACAACTTCGTGAACTAATAATTTGTTATTATACTCGCAGTTGTTCCATATATGGCGTATATCTAAAACTTTACATTTATCTATATTAGATTTACTCTGACTAACTTGTTCAAGTCGCATGGTTAATAAATTTTCTATCCCTATCTTACTATATTCATTCCAATAGCTAGAAAAATCATAAAAATCAGTACCGCTTCCAGTAGGATTATCTCCAGTAACTGCTAATAAAACCTTTTTACATGCTTTGCACGATTGAACCGCATGTAAGGTTGATTGTCCTCGATTTTGAGTTTTAGCTCCATCAGGCTTAAACCACGTTTCCATCATTTTAATAGAGTGGATATTTGGTTGACCAGATTTAAAATCTGTATGTTCAGCTAAAGCTGCAAAAAGTTTTTGAGCAGCACAACTTCTTGACCATGATAAACTTTTCTCTTCTCCGGTATGCATGTCACGAATATTTCCTGTAGGTTCACCTTCATTAATAAATTTAAAGCCTTCTATTTCTTGAATATTGGGTTTAATTCTATTGCCATTATTATCTTTTCGGGTGTAAATAGGACTGTCGCCTGATATAGCAATTAATTTTATTTGCTTACCTTCTCCATACGTTACTTCAAGAGTACCCATCATCATTTCAGTTTTCTTCTCTTTAGTTCCTAAGTCTACATCTGGTCGGCTTTTTTGATGTTTTTCTTGTATAAGCCCATCTCTTTCACCTTTATTCTCATGCATAACATCTTGGTCTATAAAGTTACTTAATTCCTTTGAAAATTTCTTAAGAACTTTTTTATGTACATTCCCACCAACTTCTATAGGTATCTTACCAAATGATGGGTAATTTTTACCTTCTGGCATAATATTTTTATGATTGTCATTATTACTCTCACTCATTAAATTCTGCTTTTGTAATGTTGTGTGTTTTTTAGTAGGCGTTTTTGGAGTTATTATACCTTGTATCAACGCTTTACCAGTTACATCAGTAATAGCTTTTGTTTTTTCTATATCTAATTTTTTAGGAAGTTTCTCTTCAGAACTAAGCTGTTTAAGAGCTTGATGATTTGTTTTTAGCTCTTGTGGCGATTGTTGCAAGTTATCGGACAATTTACATCCTACTGCTTGATTTGTATCAGGTTGATCAGCTTTAATTTTCTTAGTCTTAAGAGAAGAACAGTGAGATTCTAGAGCTTTTGACGTAGCTTCTCTGTTAGAAATGTCACGCTTCTTGCTACCAGTTTGGTTTTCATAAGTATTGCTACTTAAAGCCTTAAATTCATTTGTGTTAGTTTGATTAGTTTTAGCTTTTTTAAAGGAAGATGGATTATCTACCTTTTTTAATAGACCTTCTGCCTGTGATATATTACGTTTCTTACTATTCTTACTATTAGTTTGGTTGCTATGAGCGTCACTACTTAAAGCATTAGTCTCTACATCTGAATGTTGCTTACCTTGAGAAAGGTTATAATTGTGCTTAGATTGTTGAATTACATGCTCTGCATGGTTCTTTGTTAACTTTTCTAATATTACTTTATCAGCCTTGTTAGATTTTAAATAATCTATTATATTACCATGAACAAAAGTATACTGCCCACTTTCTGTAGGAATATTATAACGCCCGTTATTGTTAGCTTTCTGAGGGTCTATAACATATAACCTACCATCATCACATTTATATACATTTACACAGTGTCCTAACTCATTCTGCCGTGAAAAAGACAAAACTATACTTCTTTCACCAGGGGCAAAAAATGCGTTTACTCTACTTTCAACATTGTTAATATTTTGCTCAAAATAGAACTCGTCTTTTATATAATGCATGTTATATGCTAATGCTTTTTGTTGTAGGATTGGAGTAGGGTAACCTCCTTGCTGTACAAAATTAGTGTTGCTTAATAGCCCCTCTTCCATTAATGTGTCAAAATTATGCTTCTGTGGACCTAAATGAAGAGCTGGAGCTAGAGCATAACAACAATTTTTAGAGTGCGGAGAGTCAACATCTGGGCCATCAATGCCGTAACGAGCCAATATCTCTTTAGGAATATCTTTAGTCTCTAGTCCTAAAGATGGATTATCTATATCCATATTAACTATGGTTCCCATATTATTTGAAGGTAGAGCTTCTATCTGTGAAATATTGCCCTTCTTGTTATCAGGTTGGTTGCTGTGGGCATTACTACTTAAAGCATTCGTCTTTACATCTGCATGTTGCTTATCTTGAGAAACATTATAATTGTGCTTAGATGGATTTTGTAATGCTTCTCTAGCTTCATAGCGTTGTGTTAAGAACTCATGAGCTGCACTAACCTCCTTAAATCTTTCATCTGATCCCCCTGTTTTATCAGGGTGGCATTTTAGAGCTAACTTTCTATAAGCTGTCTTTATATCTTTTTCTGAAGCATTTTCCTCAAGTTCTAGGGCTTGATAAGCTTTTTTTAGCTTTGTTTGATATTCTTCTTGTTCTTTTTTAAGTTTTTCTTTCTGCTTTTCTTTGACTTTGCTTTTTTCTTGTTTCTTATAAGCATTATAAGCTATTGCCGGCAGTGTAGTCGCCATCTTTCCTGTCAGCCCAACAATATTGCTATATACCACTTCAGTTATCTGTTCAGCTATTCTAGCTATAACTTGATCTAGAGAATTATTTGCTTCCCCAGTTAAATCTTTAAGCTTCTCATTTAGCTTACTACATATTTCTTTAGTATAATCGCATATCTTAGCGCCGGACATTATACTATCCATTGCCAAAGCAGCAAGCTGCATTTTCCAGTTATTACTGTGTCTTGCAACCCCTAACGCTATCTCCTTTGCTACTTCTTTTACAATTTCACCTATTTCGCTTGACATTGCTTCTGATAATGCTTTGTCAATATCTCGCTGGTTTATAAGCTTTAATTTTTCTTGACTGACGTGTTTTAATATCTCCTCTTTAACTTGTTTATTAATTCTATCTTTCAGTCCTATCATTACCTCACTTAATCCCGCTGTAACAACCTTTTCCATGAAAATAGAGCCAGCAACTCCTTTAGCGCTATTTAACGCTATGCTTGTTAAAGACTTACTGAAAGTTTGTAGCTTTGATAAGTCCTGTGCATGCTTTAGAACTTGTAACTTTTCAAGCCCTCCTAGATTCTTTAGTTTTTCAAACTCTCCTGCTTTCTTTAAGTTTTCTAAATGCTCTAGCTGGCTCAGCTTATCTAACTTTGTAAATTTATTTAGCTCATTAACTTTCTCCAGCCATTTCCCAATTTTATCAATTTTATCAGCAATTTTAGTACAGAGATCTGTCATGTACTTGCTGCTCTTTAGCAATTTTGATAGGCTCTTGCAGGCTTGGATGGCTTTTTCTAATATTGAGGTACAGGTGATGAGCACAGAAAGTCCCATTGTAGCTATGCTAATGCCATAGCTAATCGCTTTGCTTTTAGCATAGGCTTTAGCATCAAAAGCTTCGTTCCCCCTACTAATTAATTCTATTACTATGTCACATATTCCTTCAGATATCATAGTACTAGCCAGAGGAGCTGTAACTATTGCCGAAGGAGGAAAAGCGATACTTGCAGCAAGAAGAGCTAACCCTCCTATTATTTGACCTTGAGCTAGTGCAATAGTTTCTGGAGGAACATCATGTACCTCCCTTAGAGCATAAATAGTATCAAGCCCAATATGCTCTAAATCCGTTAATTCTGAGTTAGTGATAGCTTTTTTGAACTCCATCTCATCTGTTGTTGTGGGCTTAAACTTCTTTAGATAACCAGGGATTCTACTATTAATAGCTAAGCCATTTTGCCTTGGTTTTTGAAGCTCTTCTAATAATGAAGTAACGCTATCACTATATGTATGTAAGCACAGTAATCTTGAATTAAGGTGCTTTATTAGCAGGTTCTCATTAGAGGTAGGCACCAGTATATTTTCTAGGTCAGCAGTAATTCCACTTTGGGTAAAAAAATGTTCTTGTAGGTAGTTTATCTCTTTTTGTAAAGCTTTTTGAGCTTGTTTCAGAGCATTCTCGGCTTCTCCTTTATATTGTTCATTTTTAGCATTGTAAAAGTAGCCAAAAATCGCTACTTTAGCCATAGCATCCTTAAATCTTTGTACTAATACTCTTCCCTCTTCTATAGCTACTTCAAATTGCTTGATGTGAGCCGAATATAATATTTCCGGGGAAGTACCCATACTTAGTGCGTTGCTAAGAGCTTGCTTAGCCTTAGCTGCATATTTATTAGTTATACCATTTATCTTTAAATAGTATTCAGCCAACTGAATATTGTAATATGGATTATGCTTTATATTGCCTTTTATGATTTCTTGCGCGGTTGCATTTGCTTCGAAGGCACTAAATAAAGCTTGAGGAGTTTGTGATTTAGCATTTAGTGTTTGTGATAATACGTTTTTTTCTAGCCAAAATGCCCAAAACTCTTTTAAGTCATTTAATATAAAATTATACTTGGGTTTTGGATCTTCTTCATTATCCACAGTAGAGCTTTTCAACTTACGATAAAGACTAGAAAAACAACTAAAGATCTCATCTTGAAAAGCAATTTCATCTATTTTATTTGCTTTAATTTCATCTATTCTTTTTTTCTCTTGCTTATCTCTTTCTTCTTTAACTGAAGCAATCTCCATATTATCAATTTTTGAGTCTGCTAACTTAATGCCTAATTTTTCTGCCTCGCTACCTCTAATAATTAATTCAGCGCTTCCATCTTTTCCTTGTCTTGATGTTCGTCCAAAAGCTTGATCTTCAACTCTTTTATTGCCGGGTAGAAAACTAACGCATACATGCAAGCCGCCATTTGCTTCAAGTTTTTTAGTTGTCTTAAAATCTGTTCCTCTACCAGCTATGTTAGTAGCTATTACTATATCCCCTGAAGCTAACTCTTCCTCTGTAATATGACTATAGCTCTCGTCTGGGTACTCCTTAATTTTGTAAGTAAGCTTTGTTATCTTTTTTAAAATTTCTAAATTTTCCTTTATACTATTTAAATCTTTAATAGTTTGACAGATTATTAATACTGCTCTACCTAATTCAATCTTCTCTAAAGCATCTAGAGCTACTAATGTAGACCATTCCTGATCTTGTACTATTTTACCATTATGCTCTGTGAATTTTTTCGGTTTAAAAGTAGGTATCTTAGCGTAGTCGATATTATATACTGATGAGAGTAAGTCTTGCTCAGCGGCTGACCCCAAAGTGCCAGTTAAGCCGAATATTTTGTTGCCATACTGTTTGATATAACCAAGATTAGAGATATAGCTACTAGTCAAGCTCTCAGGAGTAATCTCTAAATTATGTTTGAGTTGGACAAATTGATGTAAGCCATAAGACCACACCGTATTTTGCATAGTGACCCCAGTGTTTGCATAGTCTACTGGAATTATTATATCTTCCTGAGTTTCTCCTCTTTCTAAGTCTTTTATTTCTATTTCATTTTTACGAATTACATAATGTTCATTCTCGTGGCACAAATATTTAGCCTGCACCGCGTTATCTATCCACATTTCTAGTTTGTCAGTAGAGTAGGCTTGCACATGCTTAGGCAGTAACTTTATATTTGTAGGGTCGCTATTTTTAATTTTTGCTTTAACCTCTCTAATAAAGGAATCAGATAAATTTTGTTGTAATTTACTATATTCCTCTTGGGCTTGCTCTTCTGTTATTTCATGCTTGTTGATACTCTCATTTAGTTGCTCGGCTTTGGTTTTTAGCTGGTTTTCAAGTTCTTGATATAAGTTAGCTTCTGCTTTATGCAGCTCTTGCCATATCTTAATATGTACGTATCTTAAGCTATCCATACCTGGGAATGGAGCAGCTAACTTAGCAATGTGCCCTCCATTATCTATTAGCATGCTATCTACCTCATCAAGGATTACAGTAGAAAACTTTCTTTCAGCTCTAGTTTTAAATCCCTCAAAGGTATCTCTTAAGTAATCAAACTGAAAATTAGCAATAGAACCGTATAATACCTCTGCCTTATAGCATTTTCGCGGACCATAAGCATAATTCTTATCCGCGTTATTATGATCAATACTTATGTTAAATAATTGAAAGAAACTTCCCTTATCTTTAATTGCTTCAGCTGCAAGCACTTCATTGCTGGTGATAACATCAACCACTTCACCCTTCAGCACTTGAATAGCAGCTAGCATTGATACTATCGTGGTCTTACCTTCTCCTGTACTAATTTGGCACAATCTACCTTTATCTTTTCCTGCTTGCAAGAAGGTTAGCACTGATAAAATTTGAGTGTCACGAAGATAATGACCTCCAGTTGCTAGCTCGTTAGCTCTATCCATTATCGCTATTGCTTCAAATATCTCCTCATCTGCTAATTTGCCCTTCTTAGTATTTGCCCACTTCTGTATCTCTATAGCAGCCTTGTTTTTCCACTTAGCATAATAATTTTTAACTTCATTGTATTTATTTTTAAGCTGTAGTCTTTCTGTAGTAGACAAAAGTTCTACTTCTTCCAATAACTTGTCTAAGGACTTTACATCTTTCTCAATTGTTTTCTTTTGCTTTTTTGGTTTTGGTAAATGAGGAAGTTGATGCTCTTGCTTATTGTTACTGATTATTTCCTGCTTGAGTTTATTTTGCTCGGTTTGAATGTGATAGAACCATTTTAGATTGTTATAATCTACTTCTAGTATCTTGCTAAGTTCCTCTAGACTTTTATAAAAGTCATTATTAGTTTCATACTGCTTTAGGAAGCTGAAAGTTATGCTTAGAATTGCTAGTTCTTCTTTAAATTTTTCTGTATATGGTAGATTTTCGTTATTATTGTTTAACTTTAAAGTCTCTGCTATTAATTGGTTGTTTTCAAGATCACGAATATTATTGTTATTAGCTAAACCCATTAACTGCTTTTTTGCTTTATCAATTCTATTATGATCCAGTTGATATTTTGGGTTTTTTTCCTTTTCCTCAATTTCTTCTTTTAAAATCGTTTGGTATTCTTGAGTGATATTAGGATTTATGTTTAAGCATGAATTAATTAATTCATGCAAATTTCGCTTAAATTCTGTAAATTCATTAGATGTTTGTGATAAGATTTGACCTAACTTAGTTGCTATAAAATGAGAGGGATTACCACTATTTTCTGCTGCTTCATTTATAATTATAAAAGCTTTATTGGCTACCTCATCATTATTGCCTAAGCAACTTATAATATTTTTAACAATATTATTATCCTTAATAAGAAGAGCTTTAGTATATTTATCAGCCCCAAGTATTATATCAAGTAACTTAGATTTTATTTTTGGATCTACTGCTGGGTTATTAAGGTGGTAACTAATATTAGATAATTGACCTACAGAATAAGAAGTTAATGGTCTAATGTTTTCAGCCATTTTAGCAATTACTGCAGCAGCCTTGTGACCTAATGCTTCATTTCCATCTTTTAAGCAAATACATATCTCATTAATAGTGCTGTTAGGAAGAGGTTGTTTGTTCTGTGATACATAGAACAAAATCTTGAGTAACTTGGCTCTTACTTCTACGCTTAAAGCTAGATTATTGAGGTGAGAATCTATGGCAGATAATATATTATCTGCCAATTTCTCACCTTGTTGAATTTTATTTAGAACATTATCAGCAGCGCTAAGGCTAGGAGATTGAGGTCTTTCCATTCTCCTAACCACGCATTCTATCAGCTATGTTATACAAATTATCACTATATCTTCTTAGTAAT
>CAZMMN010000049.1:0-7783 GCA_964567405.1 uncultured Rickettsiaceae bacterium
CGTTCACCGTTCGATGCTTTCGTAAAATGTACCAATTTCGAAGAATGGCGCACCCGAGAGGACTTGAACCCCTAACCTTATGATCCGTAGTCATACGCTCTATCCAATTGAGCTACGGGTGCAATGATAGTTACGCTTAACTAAAATATTTACGTTCCTTAATTACAACATTATTCTGTGGATTGTATGGTTTTCTAGTTAACTTGCGTCTACTTTCATTATTATTATGTTCATTGCCGTCTGAAGGGATTTCTTCCCGCTGTTCTTTATCTATCTGCACTTCAGCACTTTTAATCGTTAGCTTTGCCTTCCCTTTATTATCAAAGCCGATAATTTTTACCTTCACTATATCCCCATGCTTTAACTTTAGGGATACTGACTCGATTCTCTCATTGGCTATCTCACTAATATGAACAAACCCATCCTTATTAGCGCTGTAATTGATAAAAGCTCCATTATCTAGAATCTTTACTACACTCCCATTAAAAGTATCGCCAATAGCATGATTGGAAGATAGTTCTTTTATCCGTGCAACAGCCATGTCCATCCTTTCTTTACCTAGCGCTGAAACAAAAACGTTTCCATCATCAGCAATATCAATTTTAGCGCTTGTAGTTTCACAAATTTCGCGTATTACCTTCCCTCCTGCCCCTATAACATCACGTATTTTGTCTTTGCTAATTTTAAAGCTACACATAGAGGGAGCGTATTTGCTAATTTCTACTTCTGGTCCCGCAATAATTTTTTCCATCTCGTTTAAGATATGAATTCTCCCCTCCTTAGCTTGGCAAAGAGCTTGTTGCATAATATTAAAATTTATCCCGGCAATTTTAATATCCATCTGTAAAGCAGTTATTCCTTCCTTACTGCCTGCTACCTTAAAATCCATGTCTCCAAGCTGGTCTTCGTCTCCTATAATATCTGAGAGCACTACAAATTTTTCGCCTAATTTAATAAGCCCCATAGCAATTCCGGCAATCGACGATTTTATAGGTACTCCAGCATCCATTAACGCCATAGAAGAACCACAAACTGTAGCCATTGATGAAGAGCCATTACATTCAGTAACTTCAGAGACTATTCTAATTGAATAAGGGAACTCTTCTTTCGTAGGCAACAAGCGTTTAATAGCCCTCCAAGCGAGCCTACCATGCCCTACTTCTCTGCGCCCTGGACCGCGTAGCGGCGTTGTCTCTCCTACTGAATAAGGCGGAAAGATGTAATTCAACATTAAGCGTTCTTTATATTCTCCATCCAAACTATCAACAATTTGCTCATCTTGACCGGTGCCAAGAGTAGTAATCACTAAAGCTTGCGTCTCTCCTCGAGTAAACAAGCTTGAACCATGGGTTTTGGGTAGCATTGACACTTCACAGGCAATTTTTCTTATTTCATCTGACTTCCTACCATCAATTCTAACATTTTTGGTGAGAATATCCCCGCGAACAATCTCCGCTTTAACCTCTTCAAACGCCATCTCAATTTGTAAGTTAGTAAATTTATACTCTTCGGTGGTAAAATGAGTTAATAATTCGGTTAAAATCTTGCTCAGAACCCTTGTCCTATCTTGTTTAGCAGAAATTGTAAACGCGGCTCTAATCTGCTCAGCTTTTAGCGCTGAAATTTGTTCTTTTAATTGCTCTGGGAATAATTCTCCTATTAGCCACTTAGGTTTTCCAGCTTCCTTAGCTAGTTCCTTGATTAAGTTAATCACTGGCTGAAAAGCTTGGTGCCCAAATTCTATTGCTTCTAATATTTTCTCTTCTTATAGCAGTTCTGCTTCTGACTCTACCATCATTATGGAGGTCATGCTTCCTGCTACTATTAAATCAAGCTCACTATTTTTTAGCTCATCAACAGAAGGATTTAAAATAAGCTTCTCTCCTATTAACCCCACCCTACATGCTGCTATTATCTCCTGATAAGGCACACCAGATAACGCTAACGCCGCCGAAGAGCCAATAATTGCTAGAATATCAGAACTAAACTTTGCATCATATGATAATACAGTGCATATTATTTGCGTTTCATTGAAGAAGGCAGAATGGAAAAGCGGTCTAATTGGTCTATCAATCAAGCGGGATACTAATACTTCCTTATCAGTGGGCTTCCCTTCTCTTTTTATGAAACCACCAGGAATCTTGCCAGCCGCATAAGCCATTTCTCTATAATGCACAGTTAGAGGAAAAAAACTAGCACCTTCCTTTACTTCCTTGCTACTTACAGTAGTACATAACACTACCGTCCCTCCCATCTTAACTAGCACTGCCCCATCAGCCTGGCGAGCAATTTTACCAGTATGCAATTCTAATATTGCTCCTCCCCACTCAATGGTTTTTACTACTTCGTTGAACATTTAATTATCCTGTTAAATTTTATTTATTTACTCAAATTATTATTATTTCCTGATTCCTAGTTGGCTAATAAGCTCTAGATACTTTTCTACACTTTGCTTTTTTAAGTATTTTAATAGGCGGCGACGGCGTCCTACTAAAATTAGCAGTCCTCGTTTGGAGGTAAAGTCTTTTTTATTAGTCTTAAAATGACCAGTTAAGTTATTAATTCGTGTTGTTAAAATTGCGCACTGTACCTGGACTGAGCCAGTATCATTTTCACTAGCAGCATATTGCTTGATTAATTGCTGCTTAGCTTCTGCAGTAATCGACATCGTAATCTCCTTGTTTAATTAAATTAAATACTCGAGAAGAATTAAAATAATTTTTATTTAAGCTGCCAATAGCTAAGAGCTTTCCTTCATATCTAACCCAGAGAAAGTCAATATCTAAAGGTACTGCCTCAAAATAACATTGCTGACCGTATATTATTTTTTTAGCTTGTTCTCTGTTGGCATCCAACACCGGGATGTCGCCCAGCACTGTCTCAATTCCTCTACAACTGCCAGCGAGAAGTTTTTGCATTGTTTCTATGCTGACTTCGGTAGGACTCTCAAACATTATTGAATCTTCTAATGTAAACGTTCCTACTTGAATTCTATTTAATTCTACAATAAAAGCTAAACTTTGCAAGGATAAAGCAATATCCTCTGCTAGAGTCCGTACATACGTACCCTTTGAGCATTCTACTAAATAAGTAGCTGTTTTTTCGATCGGATTATAATCAAGACATTCAAGATGATAGATAAAAATTTTTCTTACTGGGATGGTAACAACCTTGCATTGACGAGCTAATATATAGGCTCTTATGCCGTTAACCTTTATAGCAGAAAAAGCTGAAGGAATCTGCTCAATTTCACCTATAAATCTATCAACTATTTGATAACATTGGTACTTCATTGGTAAGTGATCAGTAACTTGTATAACTTCTCCGGCAGCATCACCAGTGTTAGTTTTTGTCCCAAATTGCATAGTGAAGATATATTTTTTTCGCGCTTCTACTAAAACTCTAATAAGTTTAGTCGCCTCGCCTATTGCTATAGGCAATATCCCTTGTGCTTCTAAGTCTAAAGTCCCACAATGACCTACTTTTTGTCCTTTAAAGCATTTTTTAATATCTGCTACTACCTTAGCCGAGCTGATGAGTCTTGGTTTATAAATATTTAGCCAACAGTCCATTTATATATCTTCAATAATAAGATCGTAGATTTGCATCTGAATCTTTATGATATCACGCCAGATATTATTAGATAACGAGCCAATAACAGAAATAGAATGAGATTGCTGACTTAGCAATATCTCTTGTAAAGGGCTGTTTACTGCATTAAAAGCCACAGCATTAATGACTTTATATCCATACTTCTCCTTAGTGGGAGCAAGCATGCATTTTATATGCTTCTGTCCTACTATCTCCGCTTTAAGCACATAAAGATGAGAAATTTTAAATAAAGGCTCTTGATTACTGTTGCCAAAAGGCTCTAATGCTTCTAACTCTTGCATCAATTCCTGATTAAGGCTGTGAGTAGTTAGCTGCGCGTCATATTCACATATGCGGCAAGATGAACGTTCCTCCATCGCACTGCTAAAGCTGTCAGTAAAAAATTTTTGCAGCTCAGCTAATTGTTCTTTTGCTACCGTAAAACCTGCTGCCATTGCATGCCCGCCGCCACTTATAATTAAATTTTTTTGCTTAGCGATAGCAACTTTACTACCAAAATCAATGTTTTTAATAGAGCGACAAGAAGCCTTACCAAGACCTTCTTTATCTAAAGCTATAACAGCTACAGGTTTATCATATTTTTCTTTTAACCTTCCAGCAATAATTCCTATAACTCCAGGGTGCCAATTATTCCCTACTATAAATAAGCAGGGGCTATCTTTTTGCGTCTGAGCAATCTCGGTTGCCTCATCTAAAATTAGCATCTCTATTACTTTCCTTTCATTATTATGCTGCTCAAGTTCTTGGGCGATTTTGCCTGCTTCTATCTCACATACAGTTGATAGTAACTTAGAGCCTAAGTTAGCTTTGCCCACCCTACCTCCCGCATTAATTCGCGGACCAAGAACGAAGCCAAGATGATAGCAACCTGGTCTTGAATCCAACCCTGCAATATCAAATAAAGCTTTGATGCCAACATTCTGCCTAGCTGCCATAACCTTTAAACCTTGCGCTACGAAAGCCCGATTAAGCTCGGTAATAGGCATTACGTCGCACACAGTACCAAGAGCTACTAAATCTAGGTACTTCATTAAATTAGGAGGTAAGGAAGAGTTAAAATAGTCACGCTTTTTTAGGTCGCCAACCAAGGCGACAACAAATAAAAATGCTACTCCCACCGCTGCTAGGTGTTTACAAGAACTCGTCTCATCCAAGCGATTAGGATTTATGATAGCAATTGCTTGCGGCAACAAGTCAGCACAAATGTGATGATCGATAACTATAACGTCCAGCCCTTGCTGACTAGCATATTCAAGCGCTTCATGCGCTACAGCACCGCAATCCACAGTAATTAATAACTGGATGCCTTGCTCCTTTATCAATCTTATAGATTCTACCGTTGGACCATAGCCTTCAATCAGTCTATCTGGCACGTAAATATCAGCATCAACCCTTAGTTCCCTAAAAACACTCTTTAATAACGCGCTAGAAGTGGCACCATCGACATCATAATCAGCAAAAATACATATTGGCTGCTGATGTAAGATAGCGCGCACCGTCCTTTCTACCGCTTTTTGCATATCTAACAGATGAAACGGATCGGGTAACAAATGCTTAATTTTAGCGCTTAAAAATAGCTGCGCGCTATCTATATTATTTACCCTTAGCGATAAAATTTTTGCTAAGAAATCGCTTATTCCTAGTTTTTGTTGGAGCTGGAGAACGTAGTTTTCATTAATATGCTTTTGTTGCCAGATTTTGCCATTTATTGATTTTTTCATTACTTGATTAGCTCTTTAAAAATGCTTTCCAAATCAGGCTGGCTAACATGTAAATTCTTAATCTTTACCCTAATTTTGGACAAATTTAAAAGCAAGCTATTAAGATCATAGTCATTGTGAGTGAACTCTGCACATATTGAATATGGCGACAAAATTTTATACTGACTAGCGGTGATAAATCTAATTACTTTGTCTGTTAGCATATCAGCAAACTCAATATGAACATATCTACGGCTTAAGGTATTAAGCAAATTATTGCGTGTGTCTTGCTTAATAATTTTTCCATTGTTGATGAAAGCTATTTGATCACATAATTCCTGAGCTTCCAAAAGATAGTGAGTAGTGATTATTATAGTTACTCCTTCGTTATTGAGCTTTCTAACATATGTCCATAATTGTTCCCTTAATTCTAAGTCTACTCCAGCGGTAGGCTCATCTAACACTAAAACAGACGGCGAGTGCACTAAGGCTTTGGCAATCAAGAATCTTCTTTTCATTCCTCCTGATAACTGCCGCGGCAATGCTTCTTTCTTTTCAAATAGTCCGAGAGCTTTTAATATCTCTTCAGTTTTACGCAAATGTGGTCGAATACCATAATAGCCCGCAGTAAACTCAAGTGTTTTATATATAGGAAAAAAACTATCTAATATAATTTCTTGCGGTACTACCCCAATTTGAAGTTTCGCGTGTTTAGGCGACTTATCAATATCATGCCCACTAATTAATACTTTCCCACTGGTTTTAGTGACTATCCCCGCTAAGATATTAATTAAAGATGATTTACCAGCGCCATTTGGTCCTAACAAGCCAAAAATACATCCTTTGGGAATTGATAAACTAAGATTCTGTAAGGCTAACTTAGAGGAGGAACTATGATGGTTTTTATATAGTTTAGTTACTTTCTCAAGAATAATAGCGTCTTTCATGACCAATCAAAATATTGCAGCAAATAATAAATTACCGATTAAGCTTTGCTTTAACCAAAGCTTCCAGCTCCTTGCTTTCATATAATTCACGCACTATATCGCAACCTCCAATAAACTCTCCCTTAATATAAAGCTGTGGTATTGTCGGCCAATCAGAAAACTCTTTAATAGCTTGACGCAGAGTTGGTGATGATAGCACATCAACGTCTTTGAAAGTAAGTTCCAATTTTCTTAAAATAGCTACTACTGTAGCAGAAAAACCGCATTGAGGTACCTCAGATGTGCCTTTCATAAACAACACAATATCGTTAGAATTTATTTGTTCCCGAATGAGATCAAAATTTTTATTTTCTATCATAATTTAACCTGATAAGCTAATGAAAGAATAAAACATAATCTTAAATAAAATGAGAGCTGAAACAATTAATAACATTTTTGAGCTTTTTAAGCAAAATAATTATCAACCCACCACAGAGTTAAATTATACTAACCTTTTTACGCTGCTCGTGGCAGTTATTCTCTCGGCGAGAGCAACTGACGCTTCAGTAAATAAAGCAACCAAAAATTTATTTCTCCAATACGATACGCCCGAGAAAATGCTAGAACTAGGAGAAGAAGGACTTAAAACTTATATTAAAACGTTGGGACTATATAATTCCAAAGCTAAAAACATAATGGCTGTATGCGAGGCGTTAATTACCCAGTATCAATCGACCATTCCAAATAACCTTGAGCAATTAGTTAAACTGCCAGGGGTAGGTAGAAAAACAGCGAATGTAGTGCTAAATTGCGGCTTTGGCATTCCTACGATGCCGGTAGACACTCATGTTTTTAGGGTCGTTAGAAGACTTGGAATAACATATACAGCTAACCATAAAAAGATTGAAGAGGATCTGCTGGAGAGCATCCCCGAACGATTCTTGCCTTTTGCGCATCACTGGCTAGTATTACATGGGAGATATATTTGCAAAGCTAGAAAGCCTCTGTGCGGTCAATGTCAACTAACTCAGTATTGCAACTATTATAATCAGGACTTTCGCATTTTTAGAGATTAAGTAGTAAAACAGTATAAGGATCTTCCATCTGAATTTGCATGTTTTTGTAGCTTCCTCAGTTGTACATATTGCTTCATTATTGGTGATAATGTAGTCGGTCCGGTTTGGATGAACCATTAGCCGAAACAATTTTAATTCTAACGAACATCCTCTAAGCTTTGCTTTAATCTATTGTATGATGCTAGTATTGCATGTCATGTATCCAGCAATACAGTACGAAATATTACCACTATTTCTATTGCTTTTAGCATCATATCTTGCAGATATTCATATTTTTTCTTGCCATCTTGGTCTGGCTGATAAACTGATGTTACGCATGGAGGTTGAAAAGAGTGGAGTGTAAATTGTAATCAGCTATTGACCCCCCAACCATATTAAAAAACAGTTAAGATTGAACCTTTTTAAATTCTAATTTTTAACCTCAGCAACCGTAATAGAAGTCAACAAAAAATCAGCTTAAATCATAGTT
>CAZMMN010000050.1:0-7750 GCA_964567405.1 uncultured Rickettsiaceae bacterium
GTGTGGAGGTGTCTAATTCTTGTAAAAAGGAGTTAGAGAAAATACTGAAAAGCGGTAAAAATCCTGAAAAAGCAAAAGAAAAGTTTAAGAAAATAGTAGAATTGCTGCAAACTAACCTTGCTAAGGATGTTGAAGTTCATCTTCTTTTGCCATCCGAATATCGGCTGCATAAATTATCTGGGCAATTTAAAATAGCTGGGAATGTCATATTGCTCCTGATTGGATATTAGTGTTTTCCATCGATAGGGAAAATAAAATTCTGCGTCTAGAGCGCACAGGCACGCATAGCAATCTTTTCAATAAGATAAAGAGATGATGGGAGTGAGAAGAATAGCAAATTTGTGGGATAAGGCGCTAAAGCAAGTTGAAGAATGGGACCAGAAGCATATATTAAGCGTAATGTTAATGTTAGCTTTGTTTATTATTGGTCTAGGGGTACAAAGTTATTTCTTTCAAGGGAAATTAGAACCCGTTCTAACAGCTTTATCGTATATATTTCCATTTACAGGCGCAGTCTATGCTTGGCATTATAACGCTAAGCGAGAGAGAGAAGTTTATATACGGGAAAAACACTTAGAATTTTTAAAGGAGGCTTATAGAAAAGTATCTAGAGCAAAGCTCGCAGGCTTTACTAATCACCAAGGCGAAAAGTTATTATTAGAAGCAGAATGTTATGAAGCCATAGACTTAATCTATTTCTACGGAAGTCCAAAGTTACGGCAGCTAGCGGATGAGTGGTCCTACTATAAGAATACGAGAGACCCGGAATCATATAGGGAGAAATTGGGCGACCTTCTCGCACAGATTCGTCGCCAACTATTAGTAGAGATAAAGGAAAAAATATCTGGTGAAAAATAGAAAATAAAAATTTTTCTGCTAAAGAAGAAAAGACAAAAGATAAAACTCAAGAGTAAAATAAAACAGCAAAACAAACAAATATGAAAATATCAGCAAATTCAATTAGAGCGGGGAATATTCTAGTTTATAACGGCGAGCTGTGGGTGGTGGCTAAGATGCCAGAACATACCAAGCCGGGCAAGGGTCCTGCCTATGTTCAGGTGGAGATGAAGAACCTAAAGACCGGCACGAAGCTTAACGAGCGGTTTAGCTCTTCTGATATGCTGGAAAAAGCGCAGCTAGAGCAAGCAGACTTTCAGTTTATTTATTTTGAGGGCGATAATTTGGTGCTAATGAATAACGAAACTTTCGAACAAATTATGGTTAATAAAGCCATATTGGGCGAGAAGCTGCCATTCCTTAGTGAAAGTATGCAGGTTAAGGTAGAGTTCCACGAAGAAACGCCGCTTAATATTGAGCTGCCGCAAACCATAATTGCTGAGATTGTTGAAACCGAACCGGTCATTAAGGGTGCAACAGCTACTTCTTCCTATAAGCCGGCAATATTAGCTAACGGCGTGCGAGTGTTAGTTCCGTCCTACTTGGTTGGGGGCGAGAAGATAGTAGTGAAAACAGAAGATGCGAGTTTCGTGGAAAGGGCGAAGTGAATGAATGTTGCAGCACCCAGCCTTACTAGTTTTCACTGGAGCGATTTTGCTTGGCGTGTTTTGTCGGCAGACAAAAATTTTTAACCTTATTTCGGTTATCGCTCCCATACTGGCTAGTCTATTATTACTAAGCATAGGTGAAGGACAACAAGCTTGGCAAATTTTGGGCAATAAAATTTTGCTGGATTTTACCCCAGAAAATAAATTAATTGCTAGTGCTTTTCTCATGGTTGCATTGGTTGCTAATTTATATTGCTGTAGCTGCAATCAAAAATTAGAAGTAATAGCTGGCAATTTTTACTGTGCCTTCTCCATTTTATGTGTCTGTGCTGGTGATTTTATCAGCATGTTTGTAGCTCTTGAATTAATGATGATAGCGGCAAGCGCGTTGATTTTTTTAACTCGACGTTTGCAGAGCTTTAGAGCAGCAAGAAGGTATTTTTTGACCCATCTCTTCAGCGGCAGCCTTATTCTCTTAGGTATCATTTATACTAATACGCTAACCGGAAACTGGCGGATTATTTCCTTAACAGAGCTGACTAATATCGACCTGCATCCATTTCATATTTTAATGTTGGTCGGTTGCTTAATTAACGTTGCTAGCTTTCCTTTTTGCGGCTGGGTGATTAATTGCTATCCTGTTGCTTCCGGTGGCGGTATGCTATATTTAGTCAGTTTTACCACTAAAGTATGGATAGTGATTTTAGCCAAATTATTTTGCGGGCTGGGTGTCCTTAAGCTATGCGGCATAGCGATGATATTATATGGCGGGCTTTATTCTTGTGTGGAAGATAATATTCGGCGTTTTTATTGTTACCTTACTATTGCCGGATTAGGTTTGATGGTGGTTGCAATAGGGGATGGCTCACGACAAGCTATTATTGGCGTCTTTGCCTTTCTGTTTATTCATATACTTTATAAAGCTTTGTTTGGATTATTCATTGCCGCCATAACCCAGCAGCGGCAGCTATCGCGCTGCAGTGAGCTTAAAATGATAAGCTTTGCTAGGCAACCTATTTTGCTGTTGGCATTAGTTCTTAGCGTAGCTATGATAATTAACCTGCCTCCGTTTGCAAGCTTTACTGCTAAGTTGCTAATCACTAATGCGCTGGCAGACCGCCTCAGCTATTATGCTGCTTTGTTTTTAAGCTTGTTAAGCTGCATTACTTTATTTTCAACAATTATCAACTTTAAACGCGCGCCTAAAACAACCATTAAAATTGAGCTGGGCATATTAGGCAAACTTAGCATATTAGCGATGCTTGCGATTATACTGCTGGTTAATATATTGCTAACGAACATTTTGCCCACCCTTTATCCTTTCGCCACTTCGGATAATATCTTAATTGAAGTGGGGGATATAGCAAAATATCTTGGCATAATAGTAATTAGCGGGGCGCTTGGCGCAAAAATTGCTTTGCCGCGGTTTAATAAAATTGCTATAAATTTTGATTTACTAGGAATAATAGGCGCTTGTTCAACTAAGCTTTATTATCGATGGTCTTACCAAGATAGACCTGTATATAAAAGCAGTTTCTTGCCTAGGATGATACCAAGCGGGCGAATTTTGCCTTACTGCCCGCAGCTGCATAATCAGTCTACCGCTATTTATTTGGTAGTAATTTTATTAATTGCCTTGATCGTAAATCTAAATTATACGTAGCATATGTATTTTATATTAACCTGGATTTGTATATTATTTGCTATTTTTAGCTGTCAACCACAAGAGGATAACATGAAACCGCCTTCTGCCGAAAAAGTTCCTTATAAATTTGAAATGCACGGACAAGTCATCACAGATGAATATGCCTGGCTTAGAGATAAAAACTGGCCGCAAGTCGCTAACGAGAAAATACTGGCTTATTTAAAAGAGGAAAATAAATATTTTGACCAGTTCTTTTCTCCCTTGCAATCTTTGCAAGACAATATATTTAAAGAGTTAAAAGGCAGGATTAAGCTAGCGGATCAATCCACTTATACTAAAAAAGATAATTATTACTATTATACCAGGACAGAAGCTGATAAGGAATATACTATCTACTGCCGAAAAACCGGCAGCGTTGATGCGCCAGAAGAAGTTTTGCTGGATGTTAATAAGCTGGCAGAAGGCAAAAAATTTACTACCCTTGGCGCCTTTTCTATTTCTCCGCAGCATGATTTGCTAGCATATTCTATAGATGATAGCGGCGATGAGAAATATGTCATAAAAATATATAATATTAAAACTCAACAATATTTAACTGATGAAATACCAAACACTATAGGCGGCATAGTTTGGCATCAAGAGCTGCCGGGATTTTTTTATACGCCGGTTAATGACAACTGGCGGCATGATAAGGTAATGTTTCACTATCTTGGCAGTAATTTTGCTGACGATAAGGTAGTCTTTTATGAGTCTGACCAATTATATCAAGTAGGAGTTAGCAAATCCGGCAGCGAACAGTATATCTTCATTGAAGTAAGTGGGCATGATAATAATGAGGAGTATTTTATTCCAATGAGCGATCATAATTTATCTCCTGTTCTTATTAAAGCAAGGGCAGAGGGAATATTTTACGAAGTAGACCATAATGGCGAGTATTTTTATATCAAAACTAACAATAATGCTAAAAATTTTCGCATTGTACGAGTAGCGGTCAATGATTGCCAAAATAATAGCTGGCAAGAAGATTATATAAAAGAAGAACAGGACAAATATCTAGCCAGTTTTGATATTAGTCAGGACTATTTAATATTAAACTATCTAGTTAAAGCTCTGCCTTTCATTAAAGTAAAATCTTTCGCTAATAATGAGGAAAAAATAATCCATTTCCCTGACCAAGCCTATACTGCTGAATGTATGTCAGCTAACTATGAGGAAAATGATATTAGAGTAGTTTATTCCTCATTAGCGCGACCAAGCACAATGTATAGCTATGATTTTATTGCTAACCAGCTAGCAGTGTTAAAAATGCAGGAGATACCTTCTGGCTTTAATCCAGATGAGTATATGGTGGAAAGAATATTTGCCCGTAACGGTGAGGTGGAAGTGCCGATAACACTGCTATATAAAAAATCGCTGTTTAAGAAAGATGGCTCTACTCCCTTATATTTATATGGATATGGCTCTTATGGCATAGCCATGCCGGTTTCTTTTAGAAATTATGCAATTAGCCTGATAAATCGTGGCTTTGTCTATGCAATTGCCCATATTAGAGGAGGGGATGAGTTAGGACATGATTGGTATGAGGCAGCTAAGTTCTTAAATAAGAAAAGAACCTTTGAAGATTTTATTGCCTCTGCGGAAAAATTAATAGAAGACCAATATACCAGCCAAGGCAACATCGCCATTTGCGGTGGCAGCGCGGGCGGGTTGCTGATTGGCGCTGTCCTCAATAGTAAACCGCAGCTGTTTAAAGCGGCGATAGCGCATGTGCCTTTTGTAGATGTGCTAAACACCATGCTTGATGAGAGTCTGCCTTTAACTCCCGGCGAATATAAAGAATGGGGTAACCCTCAGGAGAAGGAATATTTTGACTATATTAAGTCCTACTCGCCGTATGATAACGTCAAAGCACAAGCCTACCCCCACATGCTGATAACTGCAGGCCTATCTGACCCAAGAGTAGGATACTGGGAAGCGGCGAAATGGGTGGCTAGGCTGCGTACTGCTAAGACGGATAATAATGGGCTGCTGCTAAAGACTAATATGGAAGCAGGGCATAAAGGAGCTTCCGGTAGATTTGAGTATCTTAAAGAAGTCGCAGAAGAGCTGACATTTATATTTAAGATTTTTGAGAGAATAAATAACTAAATAACACCTACTAGAACTGAAAACCAATAGAGAGTTGCTTAAGTTATTTTATTTAATATAATAATTTTACTGCTTAAGCAACATCCATTCAAATCAGTAATATGAGCAAAAAAGCACCCTCCCTAGCTTTAAGCAAGCTAACTTGTCAAATTCCAGATTATAGGAAAATTTTAGAGAGAGTAAAAGAAAGCAACCATGACGAATTATACGTTAAATTCGTTCACAAGTTTTTGGCTTACCTGCCGATTGATTATAGAGCTAGTGAGCATGTGGAATTATTTATTAACGTTACTAACCAAGCGTTCGAGTTTTTTAAGACAAGAGCCCCTGGGCAGCGGAAAATAGAAGTTATTAAGACTACTTTGCTTCCAGACCCATCTTTAACTATTTTATTGCTCAATGATGATAAGTCTTTCATTATTGATTCCTTAAATTGCTTGTTTGCTCGCTTATCTATCCAGCCAAAAATCATCCTGCATCCTGTAATTTTTTGTATAAGAGATAAAGAGGGAGAATTAAAGCAGATAGTAGATGCAAATGCGGATGCGGATGTTATAATTCAAGCAGAGTCTCTAGCATATGTAAAGATTTTGGGTAATTTTGCTCCGCAAGCTATAGACTCCCTAAAACAAGAACTTAATAATGTTGTTGCTCAGATTGATGCTTGCCATTTTTGTCGTCCGCAGCTGGTAAGCAAGATAGAAGCGATTGTTGATGAGCTTAACCAAAATAAGCGGCAATATGAAGAAACTATACTGCCTGTAGCTGAGACTATTGATTTTTTAAGATGGTTGCAGAAAGATAATTTTGCTTTCTTTGGAGCCTCCGAGTTTAAGTTAGATTCTAATAGCCAACATAATATAGAAATTGGCGCTTCTACAATTTGGCAAAATAATAAGGAAGAGATAGATAATATTATTGCCTTCTCGCGCAGTGATACTTATCAAAAACAATTAGTAATTCTTGGTAAGATCAACAAACTATCGCCAATTCAAAGCAGCAATTTAGTAGATTATGTATTAATCAAGCAAGTTGATAGCAATGAAGTATACAAAGCAGGAACTATTATATTCGGTAGTTATAATTTGGCGATAAATTACCAGTCTATTCAAGATATACCTATACTAAGGCAGAAATTAGCCGCGGTTCTTACCAAAGCGGCTTTTGCTCAGAATGGACATAATAGCAAAAAATTAAAAACCATAATTGAATCGCTGCCACGCGAAGCTTTAATACAAATTGATATATCCGATCTATATTGTATGTGCTTGCATATGCTCTCAGGCATTATCAGCCATAAGCTTAAATTATTTGTTCAATGTGATTGGTCAGGTTCATTTATTCATATTTTAATTTTTCTTAAAAAAGAGAGATTAACCCCGGAAATACATAATAAAATTATTCATTATTTATCTGAAAAGATTAATGGGCAAATTCTAACTAATTATGTGACGGAGGTAGTACAGCATTTTTCGTATTTGTTTGTTACGTTGGAGGTTAATAGCAAAAATAATTTAGACTTTGAGTTAGAAGAAGTGGAAGCAGAGCTAGAGCACTTATCTCTTAACTGGGGAGAAGCTTTTTATAGAAAATTGTGTGATAAGTTTGGAGAGTATAAAGCAGGGGTGGACTTTAAAAATCTGCCGGCAATTTTTCCTGATGATTATAGGCAAAAATTTAGCCCCACTGCTGCAATAGAAGATATGCAGCATCTTCAAACAGCAAATACCCAAAAAAGAACCGTATTTGCTCTAACAGCTGTAGATAGAGAAAGTTTTCAACTAAAAATATTTAACTCCTCTATTGAGCTCGCTTTATCGGATTTATTGCCATATGTAGAAAATCTAGGCTTTAAGGCTATCGAAGAACAAAGCTTTGCAATTAAAAGTAACGAGCTGTTGCCAAATAGCTGGATATATAATTTTATTTTAACAACGCCTGTAACTACTAACGAGAGAAGTACCAACTTTACCAACAATGTTGAAGAAGCGCTTGATAAAATGGCGCAAGGGATTTTAAATTTAGATTCGCTAAGCAAGCTAATAGTATTAGAAGAGTTTACCTGGCACCAAGTAAAATTATTAAGAGCTTTAACTAGATATCTACATCAAACTAACTTTGTTTATGGCAAAGGTTATGTACAATTAACCTTAATAAAACATTATAAATATACGGGGATGCTGGTTAAGCTTTTTGATGCCAAATTCAATCCTAAGAACTCCCTAGAACAACGCAGCTCTTTAGTGTCTAGCTTAACTAACCAGGTTGCAGACTACCTGCATAACGTCACTAGTAGTGCTGAAGATAAAGTGCTGCGGAGTATGTTTAACTTGATTGAAGCTATGGTGCGTACTAATTTTTATCAGAATGTCATTTCGAATGAGATTAAAAATTACCTATCATTTAAGTTTGATTCCAGCGCGCTGGCAGATCTACCGGCACCGCGTCCCTA
>CAZMMN010000051.1:0-4358 GCA_964567405.1 uncultured Rickettsiaceae bacterium
GGCACCCCAGTAACTAATGCCGATAAGAAGGTTAGTCAACTCATCTATGCTCATCTTACTGCTTTAACCCCTGATATCCCAGTAATTTGTGAAGAAAGAATAAATCCTACCTTGCATAGTAATACTTTTTGGTTGGTGGATCCCATAGATGGCACTAAACAATATATTAAAGGCGAAAGAACTTATACAGTAATTATTGGTTTAATTAAAAATGGCGAGCCTCACCTCGGCTTAATATATCATCCTGATACTCTGCGTCTTTATTATACGGATGCTTATAATGAGTTAGCAATTGAAGAGCAAGGCAAGAAAATAGATTGGCAAATAAATTATGAGCAGACAATTGTCATTCGTCCTCATTATTGCTCGCAGATGAAAAATTTCCTATTAAAGAACCAGGATAGTAAAGTAATTAGCGTGCCTGAATATAATAAATTATGTTTAGTAGCCAGTAGAAAGGCTGATGTTTACCCACGGTTCGGGGAAAGTATGGAATGGGATATTGCTGCTGGTCACGCTTTAATAAAGGCAACAGGAGGCAATATTGTAGATGTTGAAGGTGTACAGATTGCGTATGGCAAAAAATTTTTTAAAAACACCACCTTTTTTGCGTGCGGTCCTCGGTGGCTTAGTAAACAAACTGACCATAGGCAATAGATGTAAAAATTAGCTATATGACAAGCAGCATTAGTAAAAACTTACATTACTTAAAAGAGCAGCAAAATAACAATTTAGATACAAATATAAAAAGTCTACTTAAGCTTTGTTTGCCTATTATGCTAGCAGAGCTTTCGAGCAGCATTATGCATTTTACTAATAGGGTAATCCTCGCTAATTATTCATTAGAGGCAATGAACTCCTCTCTTGCTGCCACTACTCCTTATAATGTTTTTTATTTTTCAGTAATCTCCATCGTTTCAATTACGGAAATTTTTGTTGGGCGTTATAATGGCTCTAGGCAGTTTGCTAAGATCGGCGCTTATGTTTGGCAGATGCTATGGTTCTCGTTATTTGTCAGCATGGTTCTTGCAGCATTAGCACTATGTTTTGCTGATAAATTTATCCCGGTACATTACCATCAGTTTAGTATTCCTTATTTTCAGGTATTAATGTCTTCTATAGGCATTGCTGCTGCCAATGTAGCATTAGGCGCGTTTTATATTGGCAGGGGCAAAATAAAAATGGTAATTTTTTCTGTGGTATTGGCTAATGTAAGTAATATAGCATTAGACATTATTTTAGTTTTTGGTGTTACGGGGGTGATTTCTCCTTTAGGCGTACAAGGTGCTGCTATTTCTTTAGTTATCGCTAATTCTCTCCAATTTAGCATTCTATTTACTGGTTTTTTAAAAACCTCTAATAGGAAGAATTATCACACCTATGATTATTCTTTTAAGTTTTCCCTGCTGAAAAAGGGTTTAATTGTAGCTATCCCAGGATGTTTAGCCAGTATTCTAGAAATGGCAGCTTGGGCAGTATTTGTATATATTGCAGCTAGCGTAAATAGGAAGTATATGCTGGTATATTCTATAGGCGACAGCGTTTTCGCTTTATTTTCTTTTATAATTGATGGGCTATATAAAGGTATCAGTACCACTGCAGCTAATGTAATAGGCTCTGAGAGATACCAAGAATTAAACAAATTGCTGTTTTCTTCGATCAAGCTAATAGCTTGCTTAGCAGCTTTATTATTTATTGTGCTAATATTTAAACATGAGTTTTTTAGTGATCTATTTATAAAAGAGCCTGAGGCTTTAGTATTTAAGCCATTAATTAAAAATATGCTATTTTGGATATGGCTTTATTTTACCTTTGGCAGTCTTTTATGGGTGCTAAATGGCATGTTAATCGCCGCTAATGATATTGTCTTTATCAGTGTAGTAAATATCGGCGCTGTATGTATATGTGCAATATTGCCTAGTACTATTTGTGTATTTTGGCATATAGGAGAAGTATACTCAGTGTGGCAATTTTATGTATTATACTCTGTCATTACCGCTGCCATATTTTACCTTAGATACATCAAAGTCAGCGCCAGACTTGCTCAAAAAAATAAGCTAGCAACAAAATTTTAACAAACTAAATTATGCGGCAATTTGTCTGGTCTAAAGTTAAACTGCTGTTAGGATGGTTTTGTGAGCAGTTATTTATATAATAATAAGGTTGTTATACTGATAGGGCAAAAAGGCGTACTCCTTGGCGCTTTTGCAAATAATAAGTTGATTGCTCAATTATTTGTAGACTTATCTCAGCAAGAAAATTTAAATAACTATTTTTATTTCTTAAAAAGATTTGATAAATTCAAAATATTTTTTTTATTAGACAATATAGAATGCCAGTTAATTAATGAGCGGATACCCACTTTCCAATCTTTTTGGAAACTCAACGCACTGCAGAAATTCATCAAGCAGAATTTTTTAAATGAGGAAATTGTTGCCTGCCAAATTTTAGATGGGGCAGATTATGGTGAGCGCAATGCTACTCTGGCAATGACTTCTTATATAGCTCCATTTAATATTTTGTTGGAATATGTGCTGGAAAAAAAATTCCCATTTCAAGGAACATATTTTTTTGATTTAGAGATGACTGGCATAATTCGCAAGCTTGCTTCCAATAATAAAAACCATGGTTGGGCACAAGAATTACAAATTTTTGTTCTAATGCTCGGTGTCAGTGGGCTAAAATTTATAGCGATACACAATGCTAACATACTAAACTCTAAAACTATACCTTATCCGGCTGATAAATCTAACGATTATTTACAAGGTTTGCTTAGCAAAGAAATAAATGATCAATTAATTGCCCTTAAAAGCGATATAGAAAAATTTGCCTTAAAGCCACATCTGTTTTTCCTTCTCGAGCCAAGCTTAAAAAATAGCTTTACTGCTCCTCATAATTTTGGCTATCCAATCACTTTTATTGGCGACAATCTGTCGTTACGCTGCTCTTCAGCGCTACAAAATAGCGTTGCTTGTATCTTCACTGATCTTGCAATCATGAATTTACTTTCTCAGAAACCAAGATTTTTAGGTATTAATCAATCACTTCAGCGGCTAGCTAAATTTAATTTAATTAATAGTTGGATGTTTAAGCCGCTAATTTTGATAGTTGCGCTGTTGGTAATAAACTTAATTGGTATTCAGGTCACTGTTTTTCTTACTGAAAAATCTGCTCAGAGGCTGCACCGACAAAACGCTGAAATCACTAGGAAGCATCAAGCGCTTAAAACGCAATTTCCCTACCTTAAAGACGACGCAAACTTAGTTGATCTCTTTAGCTGGGAAAAGCTATTAAAACTTAATCTTCGCCATCATATTAATTTTATAGAAAAGTTTTTTGCTCATGCTGGCGGGGCTGTTGAAATAGAAAAATTTCACTGGCAATTGGCAAATGTCGATGATCTCGCTGCGCCTTACAACAGCATTCAAGTCGACATCATGATTAAATTTTATGATTATGGCGATTCCATAAATGCAGCAGAAGAAAGTTTTAGCCGGTATCTTGCCATGCTGGCAGAAAATTTTAGGGATTTTGATATAGAGCATGTTAAGTTTGTGGATAAGATTTATAAAATTGGCGATAGGACTGTTGTTCCGGCGGCAATTTCAATTAGGGGTCCTAGAGAATAAGCATGCTGCAGAAGTTTATCATTAGGCAAAAGAACATTATTTTCTTAAAAACCATTCTATATCTGCTGCTTATTGCCATGATTGTATGGCTAAGACCTTTTGCCCTCAATGAGCTTAAGGCATCAATAATGAAAAATGCCGCTGCCAAGCGGCTAGTCAAAGAAAATTTGATGAAAACAGCGTGGGCGACAAATTCAAAAGCAGAAATATTAGACAGTTACAATAAGTATCAGACGTTATTAAACCGCTCCTCGCAGCAAAACTGCTATAGGCATCAACAACTAATCGATTCTTTACAGAGTTTAGCCGATAAATATCAGCTGACGCAAGGCATGCAAGCAAAGATCTTTAGGTCTTTTATGCAGGAAACGGCTAATCAAGATGCAAATCTGCTTGCTCACTTGCACAGCTATAATTTGCATTTAACTTTTTCTATGCCTAGTCTCTCTGTTTTTCTCAGCCTAATTAAAGAGATGTCTGCCCTGTTGCCTGACGCTAGCAAGGCAGTTCGAATAGAAATAGAAAATAAAAGCGTCCTAAACCCAACGACTATTCTTAAGCTGTCAGCCAACAAACCTGCAGATCTTATTGAAGTCAAATATAAGGTTGTCATTCATGAGTTAGCGGCTGATTAAAAATTTGTGTAAAATGAAATATTTTACGGCTATACTGAAAAAGCATAAAGTTAATTGCTTTTAACAATTAACTTGCTATTATAATAATAATTTT
>CAZMMN010000051.1:4458-7499 GCA_964567405.1 uncultured Rickettsiaceae bacterium
AAAATCTATAGAAGAAAATAAGCTTAAAGATGCAGAAGAAAAATCCAATGAAAACTTAGCAAGTCAAGATGCAATAGAGACCAATAATGCCAATACGGCTGCTAATGCTAATGACGGGCTTAGTCAATCTACTATCGTAAAGCAGTTTGGGAGCTTTAATGAATCGCCTGCAGCTTCTACTGTTAACACTGCCCAAGAAGTCGTGGCGAATGCTGATGCTACTGCATTGCTTGCTACCCCTACTGTAGAATTAGGGGGAGAGGATTCGATTATATAATATAGTAGGAGAAGTAGTTGAAAGCTATTACAGTTTAACCAACTACTTTTTCATTAATAATTATTTAAAAGAGCTGAGATCATGATCAGTTTTGTTCCATTCAAATGGGGTGAAAAGTAGCTCCCATACAGCTTTATAACTAGCTATAGCATGAAGTAAAAAATAAACCGGCCAGATAGCTAATGCTAAAATATCGCTAGCAGAAAGTTTCTTTCCTCCTTTTCTAAATTGGGCTAGAATATAGCCGGCACTGCTGTATAAATAAGCCAGTCCTATTGAGACGTTTAAAAGAGCCAGATAGCTGATTAGTTTGCTTGGTTTAATTATGGTAACAAATAACCAGGGTAAACAAAAAAAACTGTAGGATGAAACGCCTATAAATATATAAACTGTAGTAGTTTGCCAATATGTTAATTTGTTATAGTCACGCGGAATTTGCAGTAATACTAAGAAAGTTTGAATAAAACCTTTGCTCCAGCGGGCGCGTTGATTAAGCCAATTGCCTAAAGTAATCGGCGCTTCCTCTAGCGTGTAAGAATCAATCATACCGACTTTATATCCTTGCAAGTATAGCCTGATGCCAAGCTCGGCATCTTCTGTAACGTTATAAGCGTCCCAATTTCCTACTTTCCGCAGTATATCTGTTTTAAAGTGGTTGCTAGTGCCGCCAAGCGTGACTGGTAGCCCAAGAATGCTCAGACCTTTGAGAATATATTCAAACCAAATGCTATATTCTATGCTAAGTAATTTGGTTAGTAAATTTTCGTCTTTATTGTAAAAGTTAAGCTTAGCTTGTAGACAAGCATATTCATCAGGCAAGCTGTTAAAAGAAGCTAGTGCCTTTAGCAACTGATCAGCCTCTGGCTTATCCTCTGCGTCATATACTACTAAATACTTGCCGCGACAATATTGCATTGCATAATTTAAGGCTTTTGGTTTTGTTCGCGGCAGGCTAAATGGGACTTTGATAACCTGAATATATGATGGTAGATTTATTAAGGAGAGTTCTTTAATAAGTAATTTATCATCGTCTTCCACGATAATCTTTACATCTAATAGAAATTTAGGGTAATTTAAATTATTGATAGCTTCTATTATCGCCTTTAGTTTGCCAAGTTCTTTATATAAAGGCACCAATATAGTGTAAATTGGTAAGTAAGCATCAGGTGGGTTATAAATAGTAGATAGATCAGGAGTGGTTAGTGAGTGTCTAAATAAGTAAATTTTTAGAAAATGCTGTAAGAAGTAGCTAGCATGATTAGCTAAATGAAATAGATTTATAAGTTTAAATAACCCAATATAAAAAAGGATAAAAAATCCAGTAACTACCTTCTTATAATTAATGACTCTCGCGGTAGGGTAGGGCAGCAAGGTCTCTAATAAGTATTTAGAATGAAGTGTATTGAGATGAGAAAAAGTCGCTTCAAGAAAGAGGTAAAACTCACGTGATTTTACTAACTTTATCTTAATGTTGGAATATTCTGCCGCCAACTTGGTTAGGTTGTTTGTATTATTTAGAGCAATAAATTTTTTTCCTCGGTAATCAAGATAAATAAAGTAACCTTCTTGCACATAAGAGGTGATTTTGGAGCAATCAAAAATTTTAACTACTGAGTATGGGTATCTTAGTATTGGCACTCGATACTTACTGTGTAAAATATTTATCAGTAACTCATTATCATTATTCGTAGTTAACTTATCAAAAAACTTCTGCTGGGAGTAATATTCTCCTAAAGTAATATTTTCATTTAAGCAAAAATTATGCAGCTTTTTATCATTTTTGATCTCTTCTATATAGCTATTAATCTTGCTAAATTGATTATTTTTTATACGTTTATCCATGTAGAAAATACTAACCCCGACGATTGATAGGTAGAATAAGTCAGGCTTTTATCCCAAAAATAACCAAGCTGTACTGCTAAGCTATTTTTTTTAATGTTACCAAAACTTATCTCTTTTACAACTGAAAATTGCTCATATAGGGTTTTACTATAAAGGTTGCCATAATTTTGCCGTATATAATATTTAGTAAAATTAATTAGCATAAACTTATTAGCAAATTTAATGCCCTCGCTTAAATTTAGACTATAAGAGCTTTTGTTCATGAGGGAGCAATTAAGACAGTGATTGAAGCTAATCCCACCATCGGTAAATAATTTATATCTTTTTCTTTTGCCTGCGAGACCTGCTAAGAATGATATTTCTCGAAATAACTCTTCTTGTCTATAATTATCTTTAGCAATTATAATTTTAGGTTGAGTAGTAAAAAGAAAGTTGCTTGTACGCAACAGTTGAAATTTATAAAATATTTCAGTCGTTTCTGTGGAGAAATTGGAGGAAGCATCATTGTTAGCAGCGATATTAGTTTTATCTGTCCGTGCTACTCCGCAGCTTTGGTTTTCGCTTAACCCGTACTCTATATAAGCTGTTCTACTTTTGGCATCTTGGTAGGAGTTTAAATTTTTTGCCAATGCTTCCAGGAAAACTATCTTGTTATCGAGCTGTTTATGTCTGGCACTGGAACTGTTATATTTTTGTCTTTCTTCTTTTAATCGTTCTATCTCTTGGCGTACTGTTAAATAAGCGTCAGCTCTGAATTGAGATTGGGCTTTGGAAGTTCTATCAACCGTATGCATAGAGAAGGAGAGTTGATATCTATTAGCTCCAGGTAACCAGGCTGATGCGAAGGTGACATCGCAATAAAAAATGAATAATAGACCTCTTTCGAAACTCAATTTTTCAGCTCCCAATTGTACAAAGCGGC
>CAZMMN010000052.1:0-7418 GCA_964567405.1 uncultured Rickettsiaceae bacterium
ATATAGGTACTTTTCATTCGCTAGCCGCTAAAATACTAAGAAGCGATATCGATAGGCTTGGAATAGGCTTAACGAGAAGCTTTAGCATTATTAATCAAGACGAACAAGCCAAGTTAATAAAAGACATAGCTGCCGCTCTTAATTTCGACTCTAAAACTTACCCTATTAAAGTTTTACAAGTAGTAATATCGCGCTGGAAAGATTCTGGAATTTTGCCGGCGCGCCTATCTGATTCTGACACTAAGTTGCCGTTGCAAAAGGTTGCTAAGTCAGTATATGAAGAATATCAGAAGCAGCTAACAGCTTCGAATGTGGTGGATTTTGGCGATTTGCTCCTCTATAACAATGAACTGTTCATACAAAATCCTAAACTACTAAGCTATTACCAAGAGAGATATAAATATATCTTGATTGATGAATATCAGGATACTAACGCTGTACAATATGTTTGGGCAAGGATGCTAGCTAGCGGCTCAAAAAATATTTGTTGTGTAGGAGATGATGATCAGTCTATTTATAGCTGGCGAGGAGCAGAAGTAGAAAATATATTAAGGTTTGAGAAAGATTTTCCTAATTCTAAGGTGATTAGGCTTGAACAAAACTATAGATCGGGAGCTAAAATACTGCTAGCTGCTTCAGGTTTAATCAAAAACAATAAAAACCGTCATGAAAAAAGTCTATGGACAGATAAGGTTGAACAGCAAAAAATTAAGCTAGTATCTTGCTGGAATGATAAAGAAGAAGCAAAGTTTATAGTTGCTGAGATTGAAGGGTTAATTACTAGTGGAGCTTATAAAGCAGGACAGATAGCTATATTATTGCGAGCTGGCTTCCAAACAAGAGCTTTTGAGGAGGTGCTAATTAGCAACGCCTTGCCTTATAGGATTATTGGAGGGCTACGTTTCTATGAGCGTATGGAAGTGAGAGATGCACTGGCTTATATCAGACTAGCGGTGAATAATAATGATAATATAGCGCTCGAGAGAATTATTAATGTTCCTAAGAGGTCAATAGGCAACACTACCTTAAAACAAATAAAAGATTATTCGGGCACTCATAACCTCTCCATCGTTCAATCAATCAGGCAAATGCTGGCAAATGACCTATTAAAAAACAAACCCGCCGAAAGCTTAAGCAAATTCATTGCTCAAATAGATTCCTGGACAGAGCGCTATAAAACTGAACTGCCTGCAGAAGTAACCAAAGCCTTGCTTAATGAATCTGGCTATCTTGAAGCATTGAAACAAGAAAAAACTGAGGAGGCAAGGGGTAGAATTGAAAATCTCCAGGAGATGCTCAAAGCAATAGATGAATTTACGGATATTCAAGAGTTTCTTGAGCATTCTAGCCTATTTATGGAAAATGAAAGTTTAGAAGCTAATTTTGGTGGTGCAATCAGCGTAATGACTTTTCACGCTTCTAAGGGTTTAGAATTTGATATAGTGTTTTTGCCTGGTTGGGAGGAGGGGATATTTCCTCACCCGAAATCACTGGAAGAAGGAGAAAAAGGCCTAGAGGAGGAAAGAAGGATTGCATATGTAGGAATTACTAGAGCAAAATCTATCCTTTATATAACCTTTGCTGAAAGCCGTAGAGTTTATGGTGATATAACAACTCCCTTGCCATCTCGATTTTTAGCTGAAATACCAGAAGATGCATATATCAAAGTATCATCAGCAAAGCAATTTAATTATATTTCAGCCCATCGTAATTTTTCTTTGCAGCCCCCTAGAAAAGACTTTGGCATTAATAGATCAACAGCAAACCAACCAGATGGACTAATAAAGACAGGTAGCAAGATCACGCACATCTCTTACGGTAATGGAATAGTAATTCGCAAAAATGATGACCACTTAGAAATCGTTTTTGAAAATGGCGGTGGAATAAAGCTTATTAAGCAGTCGTACGTACAACTTATTGGATAAATTACTTTATAGCTAAATGAATGACTTTACTCGTTTAATAGTCTGGGAGTACAAAATTCACAATAAGATACATAATTTAGCTAAGTATCTTTTTGGGTTTTTATTTTTTTGCAGCTGCAGCATTTCCTTAATTAATAGCCAAGCTGATATTCAAAGATTTGGTATTATCTTGTCAGTAATCTACCTGCCCTTAGCTCTAATAGGTTTCACCAGTATTATATTTAAAAGTGATTTGGATGATGGTAGCTTAGAGTTAATGCTCGTTAACTTTTCTCCTATTAAAGTAGTAAGCGCCAAATTTATTAGTCTATTTATTAGTAGCCTGCTGGGCGCTGGTTTGAATTTGCCGTTTATTGCTCTTATTTTTAACGTTGATTTAATAAGTTTTTGGCACTTGCTCAGTGTTTTCTTACTGCTCCTTAGCTTGACTAGTTCCTTAGTAATATTAATTGCTACAATTCAAAGCTATTTCAGAGCCAATACCAATTTTCTTTCTATCTTAATAATGCCCTTGCTAATGCCAGGCATTATAATTGCCGGTATTATTCTTCAGGATAATACGGAGAGTTACTTAATCTTTAGCTTGATAGGATTTAACTTAATTATAATTCCATGCTGTTTGAGCTTAGCATCCTACTTATTAGGCAATATATACAACATATAAAATTATATTTCATTTTATTATAGTTAAAATAAGCTAAAAACTTTACTATTTAATTGATTGTAGGTTTACTGTTTTATATGAATAATTTTATTGTAAATAAATGGGCTGGTTTTCTTTAAGAAGATTATTGACTAATCCTATGGGATTATTTATCTACGGGCTCTTTAGTAAATGGTATTTAATGATAACTATTACCGCCCTAATCGTTACTTTTTGGGTGTTTAAAGGGCTGGAGCAGGCAGGAGTTTTGAGTGCTGCGGAAACAGTAGTTAGCAAAGCTTTAAATGATACTAAGTCAGTAGCGCGCTACTGTATCCCTAAAATTACTAATATCAAAGATTTTTGGGAATGCCTTAATAACCCTCCTAAATATGAGCCTTCTCAGCAAGATAAAGAATTGTGGAAATAACAACAGTCAGCAAATATTCTATGTAATATGCCTCGGCAATGTTGCTCTTACAAATCAGCGTTGTATAATAAGCTTACTTTACACAAGCGATAATATTATATGGCAGATATTTCAAAAGATGAGCCTGAAAAAGTTTCTCGGCGTGATTTTATGACTCTTGCAGCAACCGGTTTAGCAGCTGCCGGGGCGGTATGCGCGGCTTGGCCTTTAATTGATTCATTAAATCCTTCTGCCGATGTTTTAGCAGCCTCTACTATAGAGGTAGATTTATCACATATTCAACCTGGTCAAACTATTACGATAAAATGGCGAGGTAAGCCAGTATTCATAACTAATAGGACAAAAGAAAAAATAGCAGAAGCACGAGCGGTAAAATTGTCTCAATTGCCTGATCCACAAGCTGATGAAGATAGGGTGAAGCAAGGGCATGAACAATGGTTAGTTACTATTGGCATTTGCACCCACCTTGGTTGTGTTCCGCTCGCTGATCAAGGGGAATATAGTGGGTGGTTTTGTCCTTGCCATGGTTCGCATTATGATGCGGCGGGGCGAATTCGCAAAGGACCAGCTCCCTCCAATCTTGTTATCCCTCCATATGTCTTTATCTCTGATACAAAAATTCGGATTGGTTAAATATGAATAAAACTCCGCCTAGTTCGTCTAATTCCATAATTGCTTGGATCGAGTATCGTTTGCCGATTTTTGCTTTCCTTCATCATCTTAGTGAATATAAGACCCCCAAAAACCTAAGCTATTTGTGGAATTTAGGCTCAATTGCCGGTATTGCTTTAGTAATTCAGATCATTACTGGCGTCATCCTAGCAATGCATTACACTCCTCATGTCGATCATGCCTTTGCGAGTGTGGAGAATATTATGCGCAGTGTCAATTATGGCTGGCTGATTAGATATGCGCATGCGGTTGGTGCTTCAATGTTTTTTGCGGCTATTTATATTCATATGGCGCGCTCTCTTTATTATGGTTCTTATAAAAAACCGAGAGAATTATTATGGCATATTGGTTTGTTCATCTTTTTGGTCATGATGGCTACTGCTTTTCTAGGTTATGTGCTGCCTTGGGGGCAGATGAGCTATTGGGGAGCTACGGTAATTACCAACCTATTTTCAGCAATTCCTGTTATTGGAGAGAGCATAGTAACTTGGCTATGGGGCGGCTTTTCGGTAGATAATCCAACTCTTAACCGTTTTTTTTCTTTGCACTATTTGCTGCCTTTCATCATAGTTGCATTAGCGTTACTTCATTTGATTGCCCTGCATGTGCATGGCTCAAATAATCCTACTGGCATTGATGTTAGTAATGAAAAGGATACTATTCCTTTTCACCCATATTATACTGTCAAAGATTTTGTAGGATTTGGCTTTTATTTTTTAATTTTCGCTTTTTTTATTTTTTATCAGCCAAACTACTTAGGGCATCCTGACAACTACGTTCCCGCTAACCCTTTAGTTACTCCGCTCCATATTGTGCCAGAATGGTACTTTCTGCCTTTTTATGCTATATTACGTGCTGTTCCTTCCAAGCTTGGGGGAGTTATCTTAATGTTTGCAAGTATTTTTGTTTTATTTTTTCTGCCATGGCTTGATAGATCTTCTGTTAGGAGTGCGACTTTCAGACCTTGGTATAAAATTGCTTTTTGGTTTTTTATTATTGACTGTGTGGTGCTAGGTTATGTAGGAGGCAAGCCAGCGCAGGAGCCATACATTACAGTTAGTCAGTTTGCTGCAAGTTATTACTTTTTCCATTTCTTAATTTTACTGCCATTATTGGCAAAATATGAAAAGCCTAAACCTTTACCATTAACACTCTGATTATTAGGTATATGTTCAATAAGTTACTTACCATTATTTTAATATTGCTAACGTCTGTTATTGCTACTGCTAGTGAACCGATAGAGCTAAAAAAAATAAGTTGGTCATTTGACGGGCTATTTGGAAAAGTTGATAGACAAGCAGCGCAGCGTGGCTTCCAGGTGTATAAAGAAGTGTGCAGCGTGTGCCATGGGCTACATAATTTATCTTATCGTCATCTTAAAGAAATAGGCTTTTCTGAAGCGGAAATTAAAGAAATTGCTAAAAATTATACGGTTAAAGATGGTCCTAATGATGCCGGAGAAATGTTCGAGCGCCCCGCTATTCCTGCTGATAGGTTTGTCTCTCCTTATCCAAATGAGCAAGTAGCTCGCAGCGCTAACAATGGTGCTTACCCACCTGATTTATCTTTAATAGTAAAAGCAAGATCAGATGGCGCAAACTATGTATATTCTCTACTTACCGGCTATGGCGAGCAGCCAAAAGATTTCAAGCTAATGCCTGGTCTTAATTATAATCAATATTTTCCCGGTCATCAAATTGCTATGCCACCCCCTTTAGCGGAGGGACAAGTAACTTATATTGACGGCACTAAATCTACTGTGGAACAAATGGCAAAAGACGTTACTATCTTCTTGCAATGGGCAGCGGAACCAGAAATGGAGCACCGCAAATCACTAGGGCTTAAGGTAATGATGTTTCTAGTAATATTTACTATCTTTTTTTATATTGCTAAGAATCGTATATGGGCAAACGTACAATAATCAATTAATGAAAGTTCTCAATATAATGCTTAGCCGTGACCTCGGCGGTATTCAGCAATCTTTCTTAGATTATAATAAGGCGTTAGATACGCAAGGGGTTAAAGTGGTAAATATTACCAGCTTTTTTGCTGCTATTAATCATCGTAATTTATCTTCGATTAAAATCCCTAATCTGGGTCCGTGGGATATTTTATCAATTATATATATTCAGCTGATAATTAGACTTACCAAACCTACCATTATCATAGCTCACGGCAATAGAGCGATTAGTTTTGTCAGTTCTATTAATAAATTTGTTCCCCTGATAGGAGTGGCTCATAATTATAATTTTCGGGCGCTAAAAAAATGTAATTACATTATTGCTCTAACCGAAGATATGAAAAAATATTTAGCTATGCGAAATTTTCCTCTGGCTAGTATTTTTGTAGTTCCCAATATGATAGAGCTAAATCGACAGTTCATTCCGCGGACTCGTCAGAAAGAAGTAATAATTGGCGCAGTTGCTAGATTGGTGCGCAAGAAAGGCATGCATATTCTTTTAGAAGCGCTCAGTCTTATACAACATAAAGGTTATAATTTTAAAGCTGTAATAGCAGGAGATGGGGAGGAAAAAAATAATTTATTGCAATTAGCTAAAAAGTTGAAACTTGAAAAGCATGTAGAATTTCTCGGATGGATCGACGAAGGCAAAGAGCAGTTCTTTACCGACATTGATATATTTTGCTTACCTTCCCTTCATGAACCCTTTGGTATTATTTTACTAGAAGCTATGCATTATGCTCTACCGATTATTGCAACTAAAACGGAAGGACCGAGTGAGATATTAAGAGATAGGCAGGATGCTGCACTATGTGAGATAAATTCTAGTGGTGATTTAGCAGAAAAAATAATATATTTCCTTGAAAACCCTGATCATGCCATTGCTCTTGCGCATTCAGCCTATATCAGGCTAAAAGATAATTATTCTATAAAGATAGTAGGGGTAAAACTAAAAGAAGCCTTGAGCTCAATTAATAGCAAAGCAGTGGAGTAGGGAATAATCGCTGCTGAATTTGAACGAACTTAAGCAATTATATTGACAGTAAGAAGCTAGAATGCTAATATTAGCCAAGTTTAACTTTGAGCAGCATTAATGGGCTGCTATTGGTAGTAAATAGTAAAATTTATGTCACGGAAATGCGAGTTAAGCGGGGTAGGGGTTTTATCAGGTAATAAAGTCTCTCACTCGCAGAGAAAAACCCGAAGAACATTTAAGCCGAATATCAAGTCTGTTAAGTTTAGTAGTGCTTTAACTGGACAGACTTACAAGCTAAAAGTTAGTGCGTGCTGCATTCGCTTTGTTGAGAAGGCAGGCGGTCTTGACGAGTATTTGATTAAAGTTAAGGAAGATGTCTTATCATTGAATGCTCAAGGGATAAAAAGGAGAATAACTAAGAAATTAGTAGAGTTAAAAAATGAAGCCTAAAATACATCCTAAATACAAGCCGCTAAGAGTGCTCATTGGTGATGATACATTTCACACTTGTTCTACTTTAGATAAAAATGAGCTGTTTATGGATGTAGATTATAGAAAGCATCCAGCATGGACTAAAGAAGGCAGTAATATTGTTAACCAATCTAATAAAAATATTAGTAAGTTTAACCAGAAATTTGCCGGGCTTAATTTTGGAATAAAATAAGGCGCTGTAAGCAAGATACGTGCTTGCAGCTTAAAAAAAGTTGTTGCTAATTGGGTGTGAAGTAAAATTCTCCCAATTGATCAAGCTTCTAAGGAAGTAAACGTTTATTTGTAACAACTCATCTATAACGCATTTCGCCGCGGGGTGG
>CAZMMN010000053.1:0-7283 GCA_964567405.1 uncultured Rickettsiaceae bacterium
TTAGCTTTAGGGATAGGTGATTTGCCAAAAGGTAGAATTATTGAGATTTTTGGTCCAGAAAGCTCCGGTAAGACTACAGTAACTCTACATGCTATAGCAGAAGCCCAAAAAAAAGGGGGGATATGTGCTTTTATTGATGCCGAGCATGCTCTTGATCCAGCATATGCGAAGAAAATAGGCGTTAATATAGAAGAATTATACATATCGCAACCAGATACTGGTGAGCAAGCGCTGGAGATTGCTGATACTTTGGTGCGTTCCGGGGCGATTGATATGATTGTTATAGATAGTGTAGCGGCTTTAGTGCCTAAGGCAGAAATTGAAGGTGAGATGGGCGATTCGCATATGGGGTTGCAAGCAAGGTTAATGAGTCAGGCATTGCGTAAGCTTACCGCCTCTATCTCCCGGACTAATTGCGTTATTATTTTCATTAATCAAATTAGAATGAAAATAGGCGTCATGTTTGGTAATCCTGAAACCACCACGGGTGGCAATGCCCTAAAATTCTATGCGTCCGTCAGGTTAGACATTAGAAAAATTGGTAGCATTAAAGAAAAAGACGAGGTAATAGGAAGCCAAACAAGAGTTAAGGTAGTGAAAAATAAAGTTTCTCCGCCTTTTAAAGTAGTAGATTTTGATATTATTTACGGTCATGGCATTTCTAAAGAAGGGGAAATAATGGATATTGCTGTAAAATTAGAATTAATTGAAAAGTCCGGAGCGTGGTATTCTTACAATAATGCTAAGATAGGGCAGGGACGTGAGAATGCTAAGCAATATTTGCGCGATAATCCAGCAATATATTCAGAGCTTGAGCAAAAAATACGGCAAAAATCCTCGAGCATTGCTTCTCTCAATTTTAGTGATGATGAGAGGGTTGCAGTGAATGACATAGGAGGAGAAAATGATTAATTTAGAAGGACAAAAGGCTTTAATTACTGGAGCAAGCGGGGGGATTGGCAGGGCAATTGCTGCTTTACTGCATCAACTTGGAGCTACGGTTATTATTAGCGGCAGTAATGAGCAAAAATTGCAACAACTTAAAGGAGAATTGCAGAGCAATTGTCATATTAAAGTTTGCGATCTCTCTAACTTAGAGTCATGTAATCAGCTAATTAACTCATTAGAAGAAGAGCTGGATATTTTAGTGTGCAACGCTGGAATAACTGCGGATACCTTGGCGATTAAGATGACTGATGAGATGTTTAGTAAAGTAATAGACATTAATTTAAAAGCAAACTTTGTTCTGAATAGAGAAGCTATAAAAAAGATGATGAAAAAACGCTATGGGCGGATAATTAATATCAGCTCAGTGGTAGCGCTTAGCGGCAATCCGGGTCAGGCTAATTATTGCGCTGCTAAAGCAGGTCTTATGGGAATGACTAAATCTCTAGCTTATGAGGTAGCTACTAGAGGTATTACTATAAATTTAGTGGCGCCAGGTTTTATCACCTCGCCGATGACAGATAGGCTGAGTGAGGCGCAAAAAGATTTTGTTATGCAGAAAATACCGTTAAAAACTTTTGGTACTCCTGAAGATGTAGCAAATGCTGTTGCTTTTCTTGCTAGCAAGCAATCTTCATATATCACCGGACAGACTATTCACGTTAATGGCGGGATGTTAATGGTGTAGGATTATTCTTTAATTCTCCAGCCGTTATTAAGTAATTTAGTTATTATAATGAATAAAGCAATATTGCTAATCGCTAAAGCAGCAGCTCCTATATTAATATTGCTGTTTGCATAATCAGTTAGGCTATATCTAAACCCATCAATCATATAGAAAAAGGGGTTAAACAGGTTAGCAAACTGTAAAGGCTTTGGCAATAATTCTACGGAATAAAAGGTGCCAGAGAGGAAAGATAAAGGGGTTATTAAATAGCTGTTAATAGCCCCATGCTGTTCGAAGGAATTAGAGATAATTCCACTTAGAACACCCATCATCCCCATAAATAAGCAAGAAGAGACAGTGAAAAATATCAGTAAGAATGGATGATAGAGAGTAAACTCTAAAAAAGGAAATAGGAATATAGTTACTACTATTCCAACAATTATTCCTCTAGCTAATGAACCAAGCGCAAACGCAATCACCAGCTCTATGCCGCTTAAAGGGGGCAATAAAATATCGTGTATATAACCCACTACCTTACTCATAATTAATGAAGAAGAGCTGTTAGCAAAGGCGTTTTGCAGGATACTCATTATTATCAAGCCATAGCCCATGAAGTTGATAAATTTTACGTCACCAACTTTAGTGTGGTTAGTGGGCATCGCTAGAACAAATACTAGTAGAAAAATTAAAGCAGATACTGCTGGAGCAATGATAGCTTGATTATAAACGCGTAGAAATCTGCTCGTTTCTCTAATAGTTAATATATAAGTGCCGTACCAGTTAATGCGGTCGGTGAAATTAGTTGCGCTGTTGTTAATTTTTATGGTCATTTAATTGTTAGGAGTTTGGAATTAATCAGTTAAGTAGAATATAATTTAAATTTACAGATAGGTAAATATCTTTAATATTTTGAGAGTAGGCAGATTATTGTTAGATAATAAATAATATGAACGAGCAAATTCTATGCAAGAGGAAGTAATAGGGTATTTAAAGAGCAATAAGCTAGTTGAGTGCTGGCTAAAAAACGGCATTATCTCGCTCGCTATGGCTGGTTTATATTCTGTAATATTGGTGATAATAAGAACGCCTCAGCTCAGTGCCTTTATAGAGAACAAAGAATTTTTTAAAGTCGCGTTAGTAGTGCATGTGAATTTATCGGTGCTAGTTTGGCTAATGTCTATCACTGCAATTATTTGGAGTTATAAGTTAAGATTTGTCGAATTTGGCTTGCTTTGCGGGCGCCTATCAATTTTTGCCACTATCCTGCTTGGATTATCGCCATTTTGCGGGCAAAGTATGGCAGTTATGAACAATTATATTCCTATGCTAGAAAATATAGTATTTATCATAGGACTTAGCTTGTTTGGCATTTCTATGTTGCTGCTGGCAGTAAGCGTCATAATAAATGCTTTTTTAAGCAAGCAGGATATTATAATTTTTGTAGCGCTGTCTTCAGCGGTGATGTGGATCGCGATGTGGCTTTGTTTTATCTTATCATATTTTAGCTTGGAGCGACTTATAAGCTCTACCTTCATTGGGATCGACCTTTATTATGAGCTACTTTACTGGAGTGGCGGGCATTTATTGCAGTTTGTATATACTCAAACTATTATGATAGTATGGCTAATACTTAGCCAGTTATGGCTGGGGGCTAATCTACATTTTTATAAATTCTGCTTTTTTCTGCTATATTTAAATTTAGTGTTAGCTCTAGCTGCCTTAATAGGTCATTTTATTTATGATATTAACGCGCCAGCTTTTCGTCATTATTATACCGCTCACATGCAATATTGCGGCGGAATAGCACCAATTAGCGTCTTGTTGTTAATTATCTATGAGTTATTGACTAGGCAAAAACTCGCTCTACCTCTTATCAAGGCAAGCATGTTAGGCAGTATCGCGCTATTTATTGCTGGCGGAGTTATTGGCGTGTTAATTTCTGGCGCTAATGTTACGATCCCTGCTCATTACCATGGTTCAATAGTTGGAATTAGCATAGGGTTTATGGGATTTGCCTATGTTTTATGCACTAAGAATAATCAAAAAATAACCGTAGTTACCACCGTCTTTCCCGGTAAAATTCAAATTTATGTTATGACAATAGGACAAATTCTGCATATAATTGGGCTTAGTATTTCGGGCGGCTATGGGGCGCTGCGAAAAAGTACTGTTGCTGAGCTGCAACTACCGGTCAAAATGGCAATGGCTTTAATGGGGCTAGGCGGGCTTATTGCTATAATAGGCGGTTTAATGTTTGTGGCTATTTGCGGCAGAAGACTATTTGTTAATAGAGCAACTAACAGCTAATGAATAATAAATATGTTATTATCTAAATATTTTTTACCCGTTTTAAAAGAGCAACCTGCCGAAGCGCAGATTATTTCTCATTGTTTAATGCTTAGAAGCGGTATGATCAGACAACAAGCCGCCGGCATATATGCTTGGCTACCGCTAGGTTATAGAGTACTTAAGAATATTGAAGATATCGTGCGCTATTATATGGATAGAGCTGGGGCAATGGAGCTGTTAATGCCGTGTATTCAGCCCGCTGAACTATGGGTAAAGTCCGGACGGTTTGATAATTATGGCAAGGAAATGCTAAAATTTCAGGATCGGCACGATCATACTTTACTATTCGGTCCTACTAATGAGGATATGATTACCGAAATTTTTAAAAATAGCAGCCAGTCTTATCGGGATTTGCCGAAAAATCTTTATCATATTCAATGGAAGTTTCGTGATGAAATCCGCCCGCGCTTTGGAGTTATGCGAGGAAGAGAGTTTCTAATGAAAGACGCTTATTCGTTTGATATAGATAAACCTGCGGCGACTAAATCTTATAATCAAATGTACAGTACCTATTTACAGATATTTCGCGCTCTGGGCTTGACGGTAATACCAGTAGCGGCAGATAACGGACCAATAGGGGGGCAGATGAGCCATGAGTTTCACGTCATCTCTACTACTGGCGAAAGCGCTTTATATTATGATAGTGCGCTTACTGAAGTTGCTGCAGATTTAATTGATAATGTAGAAAAACTTCAGTCTTTTTATGCTGCAGCGGATGAAAAGCATGATCCTGCTTTATGCACAGTGCCGGCAAGTAGGCTAAGCGCAGCACGTGGTATTGAAGTAGGGCATATTTTCTATATTGGTACCCAATATTCACTAGCAATGGGAGCTTTTGTGAATAACCATGATGGTGAATTAGTACCATTGCAAATGTGTTCATATGGCATCGGCATTTCTAGATTAGTGGCAGCTATTATAGAGGCTAGTCATGATGAAAATGGCATAATTTGGTCTGCTGCTGTTGCGCCTTTTAAGGTTTCGCTGATAAATTTAAATATTCAGGAAGCGCAGTGCAATAGCCTGGCGCAATATATATATGACGGACTAACTTCTATAAAAGTTGACGTGTTGTACGACGATACGAGAGAACGCCCAGGCAGCAAGTTTGCTACTCATGATCTTATAGGTTCGCCTTGGCAAATAATTATCGGTCCTAAAAAAGCATCTAGCGGCTTAGTAGAGATAAAAAAACGCGCTACTGGGGAAATAATTGAATTAGCTGCTGAAGCGGCGATTAAATACGTGTCTGATAGTCTGAATGTTAAATAAATTTGTTTTTATTGTTGCTCTTAAATATTTTCTCGCCAAAAAAAATGAGAAATTTGTTTCGGTTATTTCTGCTTTTTCTCTGCTTGGGGTGATGATTGGAGTTGCAGCTCTGATAGTAGTAATGTCGGTGATGAACGGGTTTCATGCCGAGCTAACTAAAAATATCATTGGTTTAAGTGGTGATATCACCGTTACTGCCAATGAACATTTTATCGAAAATTATGAGGAAATAAAAACTAAAATCTCCACTAAAGATTATATCCTCCATATTAACCCTAGCATAGCCGGGCAGGCTTTGGCTCTCGGCGCTAAAGCAAATAGCGGAGTGTTAATTAGCGGTATTGAACTGGCTGATCTTAAATTTAAAAACCAAATACTGGAAAATGTTATCGCCGGCAGCTTTGCAGATTTTCAGGGTAAAAATGTTATTGCCATTGGCAGTGAGCTTAGCTATCGGCTTGGGGTAGGGGTAAATTCAAACATCAAGCTAATTTCTCCCAATTCTATTTCGACTGCTTTTGGCAGTATGCCTAGGTCAAAAGAATTTAAGGTTGTAGCAGTTTTTACTAGTGGCATGTATGACTATGATGCAGCGATGATTTTGATGCCTCTTGCCGCTGCCAGCAATTTTTTATCTTTGTCGGATAAAATTAATTTAATTGAGATTTATACTGCCTTTCCCGATAGATCCTCGATAGAGGCTGGCGAAATTCAGCAAATGCTGGGTAGTAACTTAAAAGCAACTAGCTGGATGCAAAGTCATCTCCAATTTTTAAATGCACTAGCTATTGAGAGAGTGGTAATGTTTACTATTTTATCTTTAATAATTATGGTTGCCGCCTTTAACATCATTTCCAGCTTATTTATGCTAGTCAAAGACAAGACCAAGGACATAGCAATCTTAACTACTATAGGAGCTAGCAGAAAACAAATAATGGCACTTTTCATTTGCAACGGTATGCTAGTAGGATTGCTTGGCACTGGGTTGGGAGCATTAGCAGGAGCGGGCTTTGCCTATAATATTGATGGGATAAAAAAGGGGTTAGAGCAAATAACGGGTTTTAAGCTTTTTGAGCCAGTGGTTTATTTTTTATATAGTTTGCCTTCAGTAGTGCGGCTAGAAGATATAGCTTTAGTTTGCTCGTTGTCAATTAGTCTGTGCTTTTGCGCAACTATATATCCCGCCTATAAAGCTGCTTCCTTAAACCCCGTAGATGCCTTGCGCTATGAATAACCAAGCAATAATAAACCTGCAGAATATTAGCAAAAAATATATTCAGGGTAATATAGCAATCGAAGTGTTAAAAGATATTAATCTTGCCATATTTCCTGGGCAGATGATCGCTATTGTGGGAGCATCAGGTAGCGGAAAGTCAACATTGTTGCATATTGCTGGGCTTCTCGACACAGCGAGCAAGGGCGCAGTAGAATATAACTTCCTAAATGTCAACGAGGAGAGGGCTAGAATGCCTGCTCATCTTATGCGGCTAAGATATATAGGCTTTATCTATCAAAGCCATAATTTGCTCAAAGATTTTTCGGCGCGCGAGAATGTAGCTATGCCCATGCTAATCGCTGGCGGTGATTATAATCAAGCTTTAAGCAAAGCAGATGAACTGCTGGATATGCTTCTTTTAAAGCCCCGAAAGCATAACATGCCCGGAGAATTATCGGGCGGTGAACAACAAAGGGTAGCAATAGCGCGCAGCTTAATTAATCAACCAAAGCTTATCCTTGCCGATGAGCCTACCGGCAATCTTGACCCTTCTAGTGCAGAAGAAGTTTTTGCGCTATTCCTAAAACTTGCATCTAGCAGGCAAGTAGCAGTAGTTATGGTTACCCATAATCATAATTTAGCTCAAAGAATGCATAAGGTTTACGAACTAAAAAGCGGACAGCTAGAACTAGTCAAAACATAATAAATGCACCACGCCTCGGAATGCGCTAATTTCAAAAGACTTGCCCCGAGCCAGCAATAAAAACACCCTGCCATTTTAGGATAAACGGCAGGGTGGATTACAGAGTAGTTAATTTGAGGTTATGTGTTCTT
>CAZMMN010000054.1:0-3247 GCA_964567405.1 uncultured Rickettsiaceae bacterium
ATAATAAAATCACAAACGTAAAATATTTTTTTGCCCCTCAGTACAATTAATGCCCAGCCATCTCAAAACTAAAGTTTTGCAGTCCAAAGCATGCCGATATTTCTGCTGCACCCAGTCACTGATAAAGCTATTCTGCGCCTTAATGGTTATCTTCTTAAGATATAATCATTCCAAATTTAATGCGATCAGAGCTACTCGCCTACCCATTTCAGCGCGATGCTTTGTCCTTAATTGTGTAATATCCTCTCTTACCCCAAATATCAATCCCTAATTACTATCCTCCATTTACGAGAGGTATATATCTCTCTCTTTAAGATAAGTCTCTCCTTAGTTTTTAAGCTTATAATCCAGGCTATATAATAAACCACCTTTGCCCACTACCACTACTTCCACGTTTATAGAATTGCTGCCGTTTTGCAAATACGGTTTAAGGTCTATTTCTGCTTTTTCGAGGTACCATTTTTTCTTATCACTACTATACATACTAGAAGTAAAATTCTCAAAGTAAACCGCTCCTTTATCGCCTTGACCGCTATAAGCCCATTTTCCATTAACCTTTACTAAAACATAATCATCATATCCGAGCGTAGTGAGTTTAAAATACTCTAGATTATTTACTACTGGGATATTAAAAGTTAATTTAGAATAGAATGAACCTTGACCTAATGAATGGCTAGAGTCAGTGCCTAAAGACACATTACCTGTTTTCTTGTCAATAGTGGCAGAAGCATTCTTAGGATCAGAGCGTGGATAGTCTTTTGGGAAATTATCAGTATTGCTGGCTAGAGTAACGTCAGCATATATGCAGCCAACCCCGCTCTCTAATTTATCAAATCCCCAACTCTTAGTGTCTACATACAATAAACAATAACGCTTTAAAGGTACAGTCGGGTTAATTGGTATATAACCAGCAATGCATGTTCCTTCTGCTTGCTTGCCTATTTGTGTACTTGGCCAGGTTGCATTTCCATCATTTGGTCCTGGCGTAGTTATAGCGCTGCACGTTGGTTGTGTTATTGGAACGCAAAATCCCCATTCTACCGCTGTTTTATCCCGCAGCGCATAGAGGTTTTGATCATAATCGCTTCCCCACTGCAATACGCTTGGGTCACTATTGCAAGGAGCAGCAGAAACCGAAGAAGAAGTAGAAGAAGAAAGGGCGGCAGAAACTTCGCTTGAACTGGAGGAATCAGCATAGGATTGATATATTTTAGGGTCATAGCACTCTCTAGGCGCACCAAAAGTTTGACCTGCCGCCGGGATTGGCCAGTAGCGATCGCTAGGTTGCGAGCTAGTTACGCAAACTTCTATATTTTGATTGTTAGTATAGCAATAGACATTATTGTTGCATTTATTAATGGTCACTCCACTACCGCTCGCACTTTTAGCTGGCACTGTGTCTACCTTGCTGCAGCCGGTATCAGTAGATTGGCATAACCTTAGATTAGGGTATTGATTCCTTTGATTAATGAAATCGCTACAATTCACTATATCTTTATTTAATAAGTTGGTTAAAACGCAGTTAGTTGCTTCAGTCGGACAATGCTGCATGCTCAATGGCTCTAAACATGCGTACATTCCTCCTTGAATGTATTTATCATTTAAGTATTCAAGTCCGTATAAGTAAACGGCATTAGTAGGATTACCGTTTTGATCAAATGGAGCAGCGCCGTTCTTATATTTGCCGTAAATACTGGCAGGATTAAGAGGTGGTTGGCTAGGGAATGGCTTGATAATGTAAGTGTCGTCGGTAATAAATGAACTAAAACTATAACCAGCGAGGTTTACTACTGTAGGTGCAGTAGCACTCGCACTGCTAGGGTTATGAATTGACAGAGGTTCTACTGTCACCCCGGTAAAATCCTTCCCAGTTTCCAGCATTGCAATAAATTTAGGCATGAAATAGTCATTGTTGCAACTAAGCCCTGCTTTATTAGGTGCTTTGCAATCAAACACTATTGGATTAGTAGGTGCCTCCCTTATTTCACAACCTACTACGCTATTTCCTTCAATCGCACAAATTTGATTAGGCTCTTGAGTAAAGTTTAAGTTAGATTTAGCAGTAGAAGCCATAACTATTGAAGCAGAAAAAGTCCGGCTTTTACCGGTAAGATCGTTAATGCTAATATTGGTTTTAGCTAACTCAGACTTATTACTGCTATTTTCTGATTGAGGAAATTTTAAATTTACGTCTACGAATACTTCGCTATTAATGCCCCATATTTTTTGGCAGTTAATGTTTTCCGTGCTGGTAAGACCTGAACAGTCGGGAAAATCACTATAAAAATATCCTCTAGGCGTCGATACATCCCCAGTCTCTGAAGAATATACTAGTCTAAAACCTTCTCCGCACCATAAACCCGTAGCGTCTTTACAATTGCTTGGAATAATTTTGGTATTAACGCAAGGAGTATTGCCAGAAACGCTAGAGCAAGGCTTTATTAAATCCCTATAAGCAGTAGTAGCATGTAAAGTGCTTGCTGATGCCATATCTATATTTTTGAACAACACACATTTATCGGTCTTGGTAGGGTCTTCTCCATTTTTACAAATAGGCACAAAATTATTCAAAGTAATCCTAATGCTATTATTGATAAAATTATTGTCAAAATTAGACACTACACAAGGGCTGCTAGAAGTTGACTTTACTCTAGTTGTTCCATCCCCATGCGGATCAATCTTACATATTGTCTGAGTATATGGGGTGGGAGGAAAAGCCCCGATACTAGGACAATAGGGCGGAGGGTAAGGACCAAGCGGAATGCTCACGCAGCCGAAACTATAACTATCAACCGCATTATTTAAGGAACCAAAAGTTTCTATTACTGCTATCACAGCATCTTGAAAAATATCTAAGATTTTGCCTATTCCATCAAAAATACTTTGCAATACTGGCACTCCCGCAATTTCGCTATCTCCGATAGAGCTCATCACCGCACTAAGCATTTCGGGTAAGGTTTTAGCGCTAGCACCCATTTGTTCAACTAAAAAAACTAACATTTTAGTAATAGGATGAAGTTCATTAGTTAAATGCAAAGGTTGATTTTCAGGGTTCCAATCAAATGGATCGGTAAAATGGGCGCCGCTGGCGGAAACTAAATTTACTAGACCGGGATCGGCATACGCGCAGAGTTTAGGCGGATCAAAAACAATCGGCTGGTTATCTGTTCCTAAAATTGTTTCATCATCTTTGGTAGAACCATCAAAGTCTAGATGCTTTCCTGCTGTGTAACCAGGGTCTCCTTCT